>PMJC01000420.1 GCA_003157235.1 Methanosarcina sp. | reverse complement strand
GTATGCATCGTCAGTATTCAAGCAAGCCCATATCTCTCCTGACATTGCTTTTAAGCCCTTGTTAATGGCATCATACATACTCTTATCTTTGCCGGTAATTATTATTATATCAGCCCTGTTAGAATCCCTAAACATTTCAACAATATCAATAGTCTTATCGCTACTTCCGCCATCAACTATAATCTGTTCTACTAAGAAATCGCCTTTTTGATTCAAATGAACACTCTTAAGATTGTTCAATATATATTCTTCAGAGTTGAAAGATGGAGTTATTATTGAGATTTTCATTCTTTATTCCATCCATTGTCATAATGATAAGATCTATTCCTCTAAATTTTTTTGATACTCGTCAAAGACTCTTTTAATGCCATCCTTCAAAGAGATTTTATCTTTCCAGCCCAGGCTATGAAGTTTTGTGACATCAAGAAGTTTACGGAGAGTCCCATCAGGTTTTGAAATATCATATACTATATTCCCTTCGTATCCTGTAATAGATTTTATAAGTTCAGCCAGTTCTCTAATAGAGATATCTTTTCCAACCCCGATATTGATAAACTCCCTTGTTTCGTCATAATTAGAATTTTCCATCAGATATACACATGCATCAGCCATGTCGTCTACATGCATAAACTCTCTCATTGGTGTACCTGTTCCCCACACAACAACCTCAGGTTCCTTGTTAATCTTTGCTTCATAGAATTTGCGTATTAAAGCAGGCATCACATGGGAAGTCTTGAGATCAAAATTGTCATTAGGACCATAGAGGTTTGTCGGCATTACAGAAATAAAATTCGTCCCATATTGCTGGTTATAGTGTTTGCACAATTTAATTCCTGCAATTTTTGCAATGGCGTATGCTTCATTTGTAACTTCAAGCTCACCAGTAAGCAGATACTCTTCTTTTAGAGGCTGAGGAACGAGTTTTGGATAGATACAGGAAGAACCAAGGAAAAGAAACTTTTTTACGCCGTAAAGGTAAGCTGCGTGGATAATATTGGCTTCGATCACGAGATTATCATAAATGAATTCTGCCGGATATGTGCTATTTGCAAGAATTCCACCAACTTTGGCAGCTGCGAGAAAAACATATTCAGGTCTTTCAATTTTGAAGAAATCGTCTACAGCCTGCTGGTTGATCAGATCAAGTTCTTTGTGTGTGCGGGAGATAAAGTTAGTGTAACCTTTTGATTCCAGATTTCTTTTGATGGCAGAACCGACCATGCCGCGATGGCCAGCAATGTAAATTTTGGAACTGTGATTCATAAAACCACCTTCATATCGCTAGAAGAACCATAATTTTTTATTCAAATTTTCACATTGCTATTTTTGAGTTTGAATTCAAATTTCTCTAAAATGCGAGTAAGTTCAGTTGAAAAATCATCATAAGTCCAATTGCCTAAAATTTTATGACCATTATTGATTAAAGTCTCTCTTAACTTTTTATCTTTTAATTGTAGAATTGTACTTGCTAAATCTTCAGGAGATTCCGGGTCGATTAATAATGCTGCGTCTTGAACCTGATCTCTAATTCCTCTGAGATTAGAAGTTATAACAGGGCAATCGAGGTAAAAAGCCTCAAGGTAAGGAATATTTGAAGGTCCAAAAAATGTTGGCATTACAAGACCGAAAGAAAGTTTATACAAAGCTGACATTTCTTCATTGTTTACTCGCCCAATGTAATAAATCTGGGCCGATACATTCAACTTGCGAGCTAATTCCATTAAATTTTTATATTCTCCATGATTCGAACCCGTAAAAACAGCATTAATATAAACATTTCTTTTTTTAAGGATTTCAATAGCTTTTATTATCAATTGATGGTTTTTGTGAAGCCAAAAATTGGCTGGATAAAAGATATATTCACTAGGAAGATCATATTTTTTTCTAACTTTATTTGATTCATCTGAAGTTATTTTATTTCTCAAATAAATAGGAGGCAAATATTGAAGTACAAATATTTTATCTGGATTTATATTGTACAAATTAATTATATCTTCCTTTCCAACTTGAGAGTCCGCGATAATAGCTGATGCTTTTGGAAGCGCGTTAGAATAAAGATATTCCCTTATTTCAAATTCTCCATTTTTTGAAACTTCTGGAAATTGAGGATTAATTCTGTGCTGCAAATCATACACTGTAAAGATATATGGAATATTTAAGTTGAAAGAAATATCACTAGGAGATGGATAGATAATTAATTCGATCTTATATATCTTCATCAAAATATGTAGTAAATGACAATTGATTTTCAATTTTAATGTCGAAGCTTTGTTGATCAGATCTCGACTCGATTTGACATCTTTTTCAGCTGCATCATCGTACTCCGAAAAAGAAACAGCTTTTTTACTTTGACTAATACGCCTAAAAATTGAGGAAACATTTGTCAACAGTTGAGAGTAAAATGAGAAATTTAAAATCTGAAAATCGTTGCGATATATATCAGCAATTTGTCTATTTGTAGTAATTACTGAAATCTCATGTTTTTTTAACTTTTTCAATACTTCCAAAAAAGTTAACTGATACTGATAAGCACCACCTGAACTTGGCTCAGATAAAAAGAACAAACATATTTTCATTTGGACACTCTTTTTTTTTATTCACTTTGGAATTATGTTTTATTCTTATGATAAACATATAAGTTTTCAATAAATGAATATGTTCATTAGAGGATAGCTGTTTTTTTTATTAAAAACTTACTCCCTTTTTGCGACAACCACAACATTCCATGTCTCATCAGTAGCATTAGACTCAAAACCAGAAAATGCCCCTATGTAGAGCATTTTAAAACCTGCAATACTCAAAAATAGCTTTATTTCTTGAGGGAAAAAATATCTCATCTTGTGAATTTCTCTTGTTTGAGAAATTAGAGAATTGTTATTAATCTCCCACAAATTGAACTCAACATCGCATGTATGGGTGAAAGTGTCAAGTCTTCCTGTAGAAGTTCGAATCACTTGCTTTTCACCTTCTTTTTTAATAAAAAACTTATCCGAAGGTTTTTGATTAAGTACGGCAGGCCCATACCATACATCAAATACTAGAACTCCACTATTTTTCAGGTGTCTTCGGATATTTT
The DNA here is from genome assembly GCA_003157235.1 of Methanosarcina sp. Taxonomy (GTDB): domain Archaea; phylum Halobacteriota; class Methanosarcinia; order Methanosarcinales; family Methanosarcinaceae; genus Methanosarcina. The sequence continues at coordinate 2,261 of PMJC01000420.1, read as the reverse complement.
TTAAAGCAGAGAGAATCTCATTATTATTATAATGGTATCCAAGAACAGCAAACATCATTATAGAATAATCAAACTCCTTCTTGAGATCAAGATCGATGATGGACGAGAGATGAAACCGTATATTCAGGTTTCGTTCTTTGGCCTTCTGGAGAGCATGACTTAGCATCGAAGGAGAAATATCTATTCCAGTGATCTCATACCCTTTTTCAGCAAGCCGGATGGAATGGCCTCCGGTACCACACCCTAAGTCAAGCACTGAAGATATTGGAATCTCGGAATATTTGGAAAATATACGTTCAAGGAGAGCACATTCTCCGTCATAATCCTTTTCGGAATAAATCGTGTCGTAAGCATCAGAATAAGAAGTATTAAACACAGTACTCATTTCAATATCTCCTTTACAGCATTTGAGACCTCGTTCATCTTTTCTTCTGTTAGTGCCAGACCTGATGGGAGATACAGCCCTAGCCTGGAAAGCCTCTCTGCAAAAGGATATCTTTCATTCTTGAATAGACCCATCTTGTGAAAAACCGGCTGCTCATGCATGGGGAAGAAAAAAGGTCTCGTACCTATTTTCCTCTCTTTTAGATATGCCATCATATCTTCAGCATTCAGACCAAGATCATCTTTTAATATTATTCCATATACCCAATATATATTGTCAGCGTAAGACGTTCTTTCAAGAGGAAGCTGGATGGAACCAAATCCTTTCAGCATCTCGGTGTAATATTTACCCACTTTTCTTTTCTTTGTTACAAACTCATCGAGTCTCTCTAATTGAGCTAATCCAATTGCAGCCTGAAGATTTGTCATTCTAAAGTTCCATCCAATGTCTTCATGGACAAACCTCTTTTTTTCCTGGAAACAAAGATTACGTAAAGACCTACATTTTTCTGCAAGTTCTTCATCATCCGTAACTACCATTCCCCCTTCCCCAGTAGTTACAAGTTTATTTGGATAAAAACTGAAAACACTGATATCCCCGAAACTACCACATGGCTTTCCTTTATATGTTTGCCCGTGGGCTTCTGCAGCATCTTCTATAATCTTCAAACCATATTTTTTAGCTATTCTAATCACATAATCCATATCTACCGGTAATCCATAAATATGAACCACCATAATCGCCCTGGTTTTAGGGGTAATTCTGGATTCGATCTGATTTATGGCCATGTTCCATGTATATGGATCACTATCGACCAGTACAGGAATTGCACCGGCCGTGATAACTGCATTCGCACAGGAGATGATCGTAAATGTGGGCATGATAACTTCATCACCCTTTTTAAGCCCCAAAGCTGCCACTGCCACAATAAGTGCTGCAGAACCATTGCAAACTGCAATTCCATACTTTCGGTCTACCTTCGATGAAAACTTTTCTTCAAATTCTTTAACAAATGGCCCTTCGCTAGAAATCCATCCAGTGTCGATACATTCCATCAGGTACTTTTTTTCATTTCCATTCAAAAAGGGTTCATTTACTGGAATCATATACATCCTCATTACATATAATTTTGAATTCGTCAATTCCTGAAAATCTGGTTTTGTCCTTATCTCCCGCATAAGGTCCCTGCTTAACTTCAAACATTTCTATGTCTTCAAGTACTTTAAATCCATGCCCGCCTTTGATCAAAAGAATTACATCTCCAGCCCCAAGAACACGGCTTTCAATGTAAACTTGTTTTTCATCATAGAAGTCTACCCTCAATTTTCCTTTTCGAATAAAGAGAACTTCTTGAGTGTAATGTACTTCCCTTTTTACAGGATTATGAACGTGTGGATCAATTGTTTTACCTGTTGGATGCTTCATGTGAGCTAACTGCTGAGAAAGATCGTTAGAAGTAAAGAAATTTATGCCTTCTTTGTTGAAGTTATTGGACACGATTATTGCCAACAACTCACTATTGTACTTTATTTCCTCGAACATATGACCACTAGCAATGCTGGATTTTTATACAGATAAGTATCAACTGAAGAATAAGATATTAGAATTGGATTCTTCCCAAAAAATGCAGAATATTGTAATATAGGCATTATAAACAATCGTTTATTGTATAATTTATAGCTCCTAAAGGAAATGATTTCGCGTATATAAAAATCTGGTTCCGTTGCAAAAAATTCAGAATAAGCATGTAAATATATGGATAATGAATAAAAGGCAAAATATCCGAGGGAAATGTACCAACATTATAAAATTATCTCAAATAATTGATTAATATATTTGACTTCATCAAGACCAGAGTAATTTAGATTATTGACTT
>PMJC01000111.1 GCA_003157235.1 Methanosarcina sp. | reverse complement strand
TATTGAATGTAAGATGGTACTTAAAATATCCATTGAGCTATAGAAATTTAAAGGGAATGATGGCAGAAAGAGAAATAAAAGTTGACCATACAACAATTATGAGATGGGTACATCAGTATTCACCTGGGATAGAAAAGAAGATAAGAAGGCATTTAAGACCAACAAATGATTCATGGAGAGTTGATGAAACCTATATCAAAGTAAAAGGTAAATGNNAAGAGATTCTTTAAAAAAGCTTTGAGTTCTAATCATAACCAAATTCCAAGAGTAATAACAATTGATAAGAATCCAGCTTATCCACCTGCTATAGATGAACTGAAAAATGAGAAGAACTTGTTTAAAAATGTTGAAATTAGACGAATCAAGTATTTGAATAACATTGTAGAACAAGATCACAGGTCTATAAAGTGAATAATTGCTCCAATGCTAGGATTTCAGTCTTTTCGCTCTGCNNAGATTTACATGCTTATTTTGAAGTTTTTGCAACGGAACCAAGTATAGTGTGCTTGAGTTTATATTTAAGCATAGATCTTTTATACAAAAGAATATAGATTCGGGATTTCATTCTCAAAATCCTGATTTACAGACTCTGTCAACCTGCTTAGCAACACTGTACCAGCTGCAATTTTCAGTAACATATCTTAATCCTTTCGAACCCATTTTTATCCTTAAATTCGGATTTTCAAGCAGCTTTAAGATAGCTTCTGCAAGAGCACTTGGATTTTCAGGAATAACAGATATTCCTCCTTCAGAAGCTTCAATTATATCTGAAACGCCATCTATGCCACTTGCAACAACTGGCTTCCCACAGGCCATATATTCATATAATTTCAATGGAGAAAGGCCTATTTTTGCATTTCTGGCAAATATAAAGGGAGCAACACAGGCATCACTCGCATTGATGTAAAGAGGAACGTGAAAATATTCCACTACACCTGTGAAAATGAATATGTCTTCAACTCCAAGTTCTCTGGAGAGCTTTATAAGCTCATTTTTCATGATACCATCTCCAACAATTAGAAAACGGCATTTTGGGAATTGGGACAGTATAAAGGGAGCTGCTTTTACCAAATATTCAACTCCCTGCCAAGGAGCAAAATTTCCCACAAAGGATACATAAGAAATTTCAGCGTCTAATCCAAGTTCCTTTTTGCAGGTTTCCTGTTTAAGTGGTTTGAACAGAGAGGTGTTTGCCCCATTGGAAACCACTACTATTTTTTTTCCAGGGATGTTATAGACTTTCTCAAGATTTGCTTTTATTCCGGGAGTCACAGCAATTATTTTGTCAGAAAATCCGAGAGTCTTTTTGAGAATAAATAATTTGAACTTTGCGTTAGCAGAGAAGTAAATTTTTGAAAATGAGAACTCCTCCCCTTTTTTTTGCTGAGACGGATTTTTCTTTTTAAATTTTGTCCTGAAAAGACTGCTTTCATCCTCAGGAATCCCGTTTAATTCGTAAACCATCTTTTTGAATCTGCTTTTGCAGAAGATTCCCGAAAGAAAACCGAAGTTTGGATTGCGTGTATACAGTACATCAAAAGTTTCGGTTCTGAGAAGGTTGGAAGAATTAATTAAATAACTAATAGTAAGAGAAAAAAAGTTTCCAGGTGATATATAATGATGGTGAATGTTAGCTATATTTGAAAGAAAAGCTTTGTCAGTAGTAAATATATGGATATCATTATTCAGCCGAGCCAGATTGCATACAAGCTCATATCTGTGAATAAGCGAGCCATCAGCCAGAGAAAGAGGCCACACTATGTCCAGAAAAAGCATCTTCAAAATATCACCTTCTTAGGGATCTTTCTTTTTGAATGGTCAATAACATTCAATGCTCTCCATTATGTGGATCTTTGGAGTTTCGGCCAAAAATTTCAGAAATTATGGAAGACAGCTTTGAGAACGTGAAATTGTGATAGTAGGCTCTTATTTCAGGATCTTGGATTTTGTTCTCCCTTCTTATGGCCGAACTAATATACCCCCAGAAGTATGCAGCTCCTGTATAGTAAGGGTATTTTACGGAGTGGTAAAGTATGTTTAGTAGAGCTACAAGAGGATTTTTGCCAAGATAATAAGCCATCCATCCATTTTTGACATATCCACTCCATAGCCCATTTGCTGCACTTGTCTCACGCATCTGGATCTGAATGATATCAGGATATTGCATGAGTTTCCAGCCTCGCAAGAGAGCTTTTATATTTGAAATCGAATCTGGTGATGGTTCTACTTGGTAACCGCCTGTCTCGATGAAGCATTTTTTTTCCCAAAATCGTCCTGTACCACGAGGAAGGTTTTTATCAGTCTTTTCCAACGAAAGCTTTCCGCCAGTATTGTAATACACACCTCCACTAGCAATTCCGAGAGAATTATCTGTTTTGAACTTAGTTAGAAGTTTTCCAAAATAGTTTTCCTCCAACACTGTATCAGCATCAAGAAGGCCTATGTATTCGAATTTGATGTTCTTCTCTCTACAGTACTCAAGTGCATAATCAAAGCCCTGCTTGCAGACATAGCTGTAGTGAAAAGTTATATCTCTTGGTCTTGGGGGCAGTCTTATGCTCTGAATCCAGGAGTGCCTGGTCATGAGGTTTTTGATAATATAAGAGGTTCTATCTGTACTACCGTCGTCAACTAGTACCCATAGCTCAGGTTTTATTCTCTGTCCAGTTACAGACCGCGAAACCTCGAGCAAATTTTGTTCCTCATTCTTTGCAGGCGTAATCAGCAAGTATTTTCCTCCAAACTCAGAATCTATCTTCCCACCACCTGTAAATTTCGTCCCCGCTTGTCATCCAGGCTCCTTTTCCATAGCAGTACTGCAGCACCTTTACATATAGTCTTACCCAATCCTTTCGGAAACTGCAACCGAAAACAAAATTGTGCCATAACAGTGTAATGACACCATTAAGCTTTGCTGTGATATCAATCAGGTTCTTTGTGCATTCCCAAGCTTCCTCATAAGATTTTGAAACCGCAAAAAGAGCAACATCCATTATAACAAGCGGAATTTCGAGGATCTTTATTTCCCGGTTTTTTTTTAGATTATATGGTCTGAAAGGATGACACATGCCGTTCCTAAAGCCGACTGAATTTTGGAGTCCAAAAGTGGAATCATATCTGAAACCAACATCTGCCAGTATTTCCCAGGAATCTGGAATTCTAAATCTCAGATAATGGTTGCGAAAACCNNTTCCCACCCTTTATCTGAAATCTCTCCAAGATGATGCTCCATGTCCTCGATATAATATCTGAATCTTATAGGGTCATCTTCTGCAGCAATGAAATAAAAAGAGGACTTGGCTCCGAATCTAGCTTCAAGATCCATGATTTCCGAAAGGTTAAAATAAGGAGAATGTTCTTTTCCCCTGAACTTCCACAGTATATGGGCTACAGAATCCTGAAAATTCAAATTTTTCAAGCAATTGACTGATGAAAGTAAACTATGGGAAAGCGGCGGATAAATATCATCTACATCATGAGTCAAACAAACGGCAAAGGTTTTATTCTCAGGATATTCAATCTCCATCCCTTGATCAACTAGATATATCGAAACCTCCGGCTCAAAGGCCTGTTCAAGGTCGCTTTCAACGTAGAGGAAACGGTCGTGTTCATCTAGATTGTTGGGATAATACTCTTCTTTTCGAGTGAAAAGATCCCATATCTTTTGATTTTGCTTCAATAGCTCATGCATAACTCTCATCCGAGACTGCAGGCAAAGATATCCTAGATTTCTTTACAGGAAGGCTTTCTATGAGCTTAACAATGAATTCAGTTACATCGATCTTATCTCTTAGAAGAGCAGCTCTTTTAAGGCTCCAAGTTTTCTTAAGTTCTGGATTTTTCAGAAGTTCTAAGGCTTTTGCAAGGGCAGCTTCAGAATCACTGTAGTTGAAAAGCAAACCGTAATGCTCTTCGAGTTCAGAGAAATTTCCCATAGTTCCTGCAAGAGTAGAAACGTATATCGAAGGAGTCCCCAGTATCGCACTTTCAACAGCCATAGTAGCTCCCTCACCCACATACAGTGTAGCATAATAAAGCAGATGATGAATTTTTTCGGAGGTGACTCTTATCTTATATTTCTTAAACTCCTCTGACAGTGGCCCTTCTGAGGTAATAAATACTTTCCCAAATTTCTCAAGTTCTTGAACAAGCCGCAATTTATTTTCGATTCCCCGCTGTCCTACATCGTGATGCGCTTCCCATGTGATGAAACGAAGGATAATGAAGGGCTCACCCACCTCTACCCCAAGCTCCTTAATAATCTCATTGTGTGGATTAAAATAAGATGGATGAAGGTAAGCTAGTTCATGATAACCACTATAATTTATTTGTTTTTTTCCTTCATATTTTAAATGGCATGAAGGGGTACAGATTATATCACAGAAAGGATAAGTTATTTTCTGGACAAGTACTGCGTGCTCTGTATCGTTGAAAATTATGGATTTTTTTCGCAGAATCCATGCTATCTGAGCTATATTTGGAGAAAGAATACCCATTAGAACGTCAGGGTCAAATTGTTTGGCTATTTTGAGAATTTTATACTCCCTTATAAACAACTCTTCAAGCAAATGAACTTTTCCAGGTTTCACTTTACTTAAAACTGTATGTGGAATTTTGTAGGCCGTCAGTAGTTCCAATACTACATCTTTATCTCGCGAGACCACCATTATTTTGTGTCCTTTCTTCTCAAGACTCCATATCGTGTTTTTAAAAAAATGAACATGGGCTGGATGGCCTACATCAATAAGGATTCTCAATATTTTCACTCCCTATAATCTTATCATAATTACAATGTACCTAATGAGACAAACAGTCTGTTTGTATGACAGATTTTCGAAGAACCAAGAAATAAAACCATCTCAAAAGCCAATATGAAAGCGTATTAGATAAGGTAATTTCAACAAATCAGAAAATCTATCTGTTATATAATTATTGAGAAGTATATTGTCGACTTCCCATTTACATCATTTTCTTTACTATATTTAAAATTTAATTACATCTCTCTTTATCTTACAGATGTAGGAAATTATTTCGATCCCTCGAGTAAATCCGTTTCCATAATAGTGTTACTTATAAAGCTTAAATTTTTTCTTAATGTAAAATAATTAACAAATATAATTCTTATAAGAAGATGAATATTTCCATAATAAATAGTTATGGGAACAAAGTTTCTTAACTAAGATTATCAATATTTATAAAATATATTAATTATAGGTTATTAAAATCTCTATAATGAAAAAATAAGTGTTATTATAACTCAGAAATTTAACAAAAAGATGTACATAAAATCAAGAAATAAACTTTTTTAAAAATACAAAAATTAGCTAATTTTAAGGTGGTAATTATGAAGAAATTATTCCAAATGCCATGGTGAGGAAAGTGGCAATAAAACATATCAGCAGAGGGTAAATACCCATGTCCATGGAATTAGTTGAAAGATTGTCCTTTTTGGTGGAGACAGTTAGCATTTCCTTCATTCCAAAAAGAGCGATGAGCCCCAAGATCGCAATCTTGTAATATACAGGAATTCCAAAAGAGGTATAGAGAAAACAGATACCTACTCCTGGAAAAGAACTGACTGCTGAAAATCCTTCAGTACCTATGGAAAAAATTGAAAGCATTGCTAATACCCCTAAGTTTCTATAAAGGAGTTGTCAGAGCATATACTATATGCTAACTCTATAATACATTAAACAGTTAAACTATTTAAATATATGAATGAGTACTGATGTATTGAAGATATAAATCCGATAAACTGGTAATTTTCATTTATGTCCATAGCTACTGAAAACCCTGGACATAGAAATCTGTCTTCATTTCCCTCAAACGCAGATCAAATGCAGTAGCCATGATAATTTTTAGAGTTGATCAATAACTTACGGACAGGACCAAATTTCCTAATGAGAGATAATGTAAGAAGATGGCAATCAAAAAATAAACAAGAATTGGAATTGATTACCTATGCAAATCCAAAAAATAGGTTAGATCTATGAAATTTTCTGTGATAGGTTTAGATTGCGGGGGTTAAGTCACCACGGATGCTTCACAGAAATTGGGCATGAAGTAGTCTGTGTAGGTATTGACGAGAACAAAATAAAGTAAATAAATGAAGGCATCTCTCCTTTATATGAGAAGAGACTTCGGGACTCTTTGTTAAAGTATGTAGGAGGAAGCTAATTTCAACCAAAGATTATGAATTTGCAATCAAAGTA
>PMJC01000425.1 GCA_003157235.1 Methanosarcina sp. | reverse complement strand
TCTAGTTCAATTATTTAAATTAGATGAAGCAATAAAATCATTTGACAAAGCAATTGAAATTAATCCTCAGTATTCAGCAGCTTGGTACAATGAAGCAATAATTTTAAATCAATTAAGTAAGTCAGCTGAAGCAATAAATGCATATGAGAAAGCAATTAAAATTAATCCGCAACTCAGAAACTTGGCATAATAAAAGTAATTTATCTACATAAAAATAAATCCGATTTGTGGGTTGAATAGCTACTTAATTTTCATTTATTCTTATTCTTTGTGAGATAAACATAATCACTTTTTGCTTCCCATCACAACACATATTTCGACTGACAAATGAGAAAATACATAGTTTTTAATACAAAATCTATGTATAAATCCTGTTTAAAATTTAATAAAATGATGACTGTGCATTTTTAAATAAAATAGAAAAACAAGAAATAGAGCAGTGTAGCAAATTTGCTGTAAATTCAAAGTTAAGTTTTTGTATAATATGTTTAATTTTGTTCTCTGATGTGGAATTTTCTACCAGATAATTCTTTGAAATTTGTTATTTTATGGACAAATCGACACATTTTCGTGGATACTATCGAATGTGGGTTATCCATGTGATCCCTGTAAAAGTTAAAATTAGTATAATAAAGCTTTATTTGATGAGAATTGTTATTATTTTCTGGGTTTTTGATTGATTGCAGTCAATTACCAGTGAAATTTATGGCAAACTTTAGCGATCCAGGAGATCTTCAAAAGTCTGTAATATCAGGATTTATTTTGATGGTGTATATATCGCATATTGTAAAATTACAGTAGGTCGCAACTCTTCAGATAAGTTCTTAATTGACTTCAACGCCGCCATATGATCTATCATAATCTAATTATAAATCCAGTTTTTATTCCCTTCTAAAATCTTACTCGTTCATAGAATCTCAGTACACTTTCTTCCTTTCTCCCGATTAATAACACAACTTTATAACAGTTATTCTTCTTTGCAACCTCCATAGCTTTATACAATATTGAAGTCCCATATCCTCTCTTTCTGTATTCTTTATGAATAACCACATTTTCTATTAACCCAAAAAGTCTTCCGCTTCTTGTTAAATTATCTATTATAATCAATGTACATGATGAGACTATTATCCCATCCTCTTCCACCACAAAATAATATCTGTTTGGATCATTGAAACTTTTTTCCCACAATTTTTTTATGCGATTCGTTCCCTTCAAATCAGGATCATCAGGATTTAAGTATTTAAATAAATCCAGTAATCTATCCAATTCTTCAAATTTTATTAGCCTCACTTTATTATTTATGATATCGTGCTCCAGACTGTTATTTCAACGACTTTGCTATTTCCCCGTAAAAGACCTCCCAGTAAGTGCTGCTAGATTCCAACGTAAAATATAGGATTGTTGCCAAATAAAATATCCGTCAAGAGTCATGCATCCAGCTATTTTTATTGGGACTTACGCACTTGAAGTCCAGAACCAATACCATTAAAATTAAAACTTTCTAAAACTCAATTTTTAATCATCACGTACAATATACTTTATTTCACATCAGAAGTGCGTAAGTCCTATTTATGCAAGAGCCTGTTTCGAAATTCAATCATTTTCTACAATTGGATAATGGACATGTGGGATTTAAATTAAGATAAAAACGGTTCAAAAATTTAAACGTAAGTTAACCTTGATTAGGAATCTGAAATTCGATGTAGATTTATGTATATGTTTACTACAAAAATTATCATATTACATATATATTATTCTCGAACCTTAGTGAACCTACCCTAGTTCTGATCGAAAAAGCTATCTGACGAAAGTACTGAATATTCTCAGACTTTATGCTATGAATTCATGGAATAGCTAACATAAAATTATAACTATTTTAAAACTATCTGAACTTTCTTTAAAAAGAAAAGAATTAAATCTTTTTGAGAAAACAAACCGAGAAACTGATGAGATTTATAACACGTTGAAAGTTTTGATAATCTCCAGTTATTATTGCAATCAGGTACCCCATAAAACAAATAAGTAAAACAAGCATTTTAAACATAATGATTAATTCCACTTCATTCAAGTCTCAGGAAACTGTTTTGTTAAAATATATGTACTCAAAAATGGTACGAAAGGATTCCAATTAATTAAGGGATCAATTTCAGCAAGTTTGTATCTAACTGAATGAGAACGTTTTAATTCTTCTTTAATAGCAAAATCAGGAAGAACTTTCATAAGTAAAAGTGATTGTTAAAAAATTTAAATTCTACAATACTGAAATCCATCGAAATTTATCAAGGTCCTCTCCAATTTATAAATATGATCATTATGTATAGTAACCATTCTAAATAATGTTACATTTCATGTGTAAATGTATTCTTTCCCAAAAATTAATTCAGTTTTTACTTTAACAATTTTATGCTTATAGATGTTTCTATTGGCGTTAACATTTCTCTGATCTTTTAAGGCCATATTATAGGTCATTGGGAAAATATATGGTATTTTGGTGTGCATCTGAAAAAGTTAGTTTTATTAATTGAAAGTAAATAATTGTGCAAAATATCACTATACAGATATTTTCGAAAACCTAGATTAAATAAAATATAGTTGTAATAAATATTAGTCTTTGATTCAAATTTAATTATATTTATATTATTGAGATGTTATACGTTTAGTTATAACCAAAAATCACTCTTATAGCAAGATAATATGAGAGTTTTTAGAAATTCGGTGTCCATTAATAATGAGTTGATGCTTATAATGAAAAACCATAGACTTGCTATCTGCATCCAATTTTCTGTGAAGCGTAATTTTTGGTTCTCTGCACTCAGGGCAATTAAAAAACTAGTACATTTAAAACAAGGTGAATTCTAAAGTGAAAATAGCAACCATCTAAGGGAGCAAGACTAAATCAAGAATGTGATATAAATTTAATATGAATTGCTTTTTTAGGAAAAACTCAGTGTTAGATTCGTGAAGATCCCCGTAAAGACTCAAAACATAATCAACATTAAATTGTTGTTCAATTTCAAAATATTTTATGCGGAAGTAGATTTTACTCATAAACTATTTTTTGTATAATTAATTTAAAATAACTAAGAGTGTAAGTAGATATTGTAGCTGAAAGCAAACAGATAATGGATGACTAAGGAATGATCGATATAGTGTGTGAGTATCTTGGGTAATTGTAGAAATTTCGATAAACCTCCGATTTCAACAAATTTCTTATATTCGTTTTATAGACGATCAGCAAAAAATTGAGGTCTATCGAAATACCCTTATTTTATAAACACGATTATTTGAATACCGTAGTTCCATTTCATGATACAAAGGTAGCTTAAATATGAATAATCTGTTTAATAACAGCTAGCAGGAAGTTCCCACCTCCTATAACAAGTTGCATGATATTTTATCTTAAGATCAAATACAGAGATCAGTGGAATAAATTTGGGCCTGATTCCCGATAAGAAAAAAAATCAAAGATAAATCAAAATTCTCTAAATTTTTCGTTTTTGTTCGTTATGTAAAGGTAGATGATGAGTAAAAAAAGTTAAGAGTTTAGCGACATTTTAGCCTGTCAACGTTTTACATACATTTCATAAGATTGATCTATTTTTCCATATTCAGGACTATTTATCTGGTCAACAGCTAATTTATACTTGTTCATTGTTTTCAGAGATATTATTAATATTTGAATTAAAATTGAGACAGAGTGGAGAAAATGTTTGTTTACTGCCATACTCATAACTGGATGAAAAATATATTTGAATGCAAGTACCCATTGACCTTGATAATTTCCTCCTCTTTGAAAAGTTGTAATATATCATCATAGGTTTATTTTGATTTCAATTCTATTTTAATACTATAATGAGACATCTAATCGAGCGAAAATGTGGGCTCGTTTTCATCACTTATTATGAAATATGAAGCGTCGTTTATGGAGAAATGAGGAGTATTGAAGCACTAAATTTGGATGAAAGCCCATTATTTTTTAAAAACTGGAGAAAAACAAAAAAACTAAGAAAAATAGATGATTTCGATAAATATCGAATTTTCACGAATCATTTGTACACCATCTATATGCGTATAACAAATTTAGTGATTTATCGAAGTCTCAAATATTCAATTGACTTCAATAAATCAAAAACCCAGAAAATAATAACAATTCTCATAATTAAAGAAAAAAAAGAAAGAAAAATTTGAAAATGAATTTTAGGATGAAAAGATTGAACCTTCATCCTAATTTTCCTATGTCTCAAAATTTTTCGCTATATTTTCTTATTTTATGTTTTATTTTCTTTTGTACAAGAATACAGCTAACAAGACAGTTATACCGGAAATAATTTCAAATCCAGGTATACCATTAGTGTCTGAACCTTTGTTTCCAGCATTTGTTTGTGTATCTACAGTGGTATTTTGCTTTGTTGTCATCTTACCAGTTATTACAAAGGGTGAGAATCCCGGTGTTTGCGCTGTGAAATAAAGATACTTGCCATCTTCTCCTGATTTGCTTGTTGGCAATGGATTCCATTCCTTGTCAAAGTACCTATTCAGGGTGATGGAAGACTGATCTATTTTATTATCCTGTATCCATAATTTTTCAACCTTGAAACATAATACTGCATTTTCTAGGTTCTTTGGAGTTGCAAACCCACTGTTTCCAACCCAAATATTTAAGTGCTTGTATACAGCGTCAGAAGGTAGACCTGAAGCTAATATAGATTTTTCTTTCAGCATCTCGACTATGGTAGTCGTCTTACCAATAGTCTTCTTTGAATCGAAGCTCACATATACAACAGAAGTAACGTTCTGTGGGAAATCAAATTTCACGGATTTTCCACTTGTAATGAAAGTCTGTGAAATTTCTTTACTTACCACATTACTTTGAGGCTCATTGGAACTACCTGTATCTGCACTTTCACTGCTGCTTCCGCTACTGAAGCTGCTGCTACTGCTGCCATCACTATCACTAGAACTACTAATACTTTGCACATTTGTAGGATTGGTGTTGTAATCTCGAACAATTATTGTTGTAGCCTTTGAAATCGTGTTATTTTTATCTCTAACTATAAAGTTAACGGTGTAGTTTCCTGCTTTGGAATAAGTGTGCTTTGGATTCTGCTCGGTTGAATTAGTTCCGTCTCCAAAATCCCAAATTTTCGATATTGCATTTTGTGAAAGATCTGTAAGCTGGACATCAAGTGGAGCATAACCCTGTGTAGTACTGGCTCTGAAGTCTACAACAGGAAGTACTACACTTACGAGTGGTAATCTATCAATGACATTTACTTCTTTATCATANNTAATATGTGCCCAGAAGTTACCGCCAATATATGGCCCACCTATAATGTTTTTGCCTTTAGCCTTTCCTATGTTCCAGGTAGATCTTGCATTTTTAGCATCGGTGTTCTCAGTATTGTTGAAGTAGTTATTATAAATTAGGTTATTGATACTTTTAGGACATAGGAAAATACCCTTTTCGTTCCAGATGATATGGTTGCCTGTAATATTGTTGCTTACAGCAGAGTTCAGGTCAATACCATCGAGGGCATTATAAGATACCGTATTATTGGAAAGAGAGTTATTGTCTGCAGAGTAGAGCCTAATCCCCATATTATTATATGGAGCCACATTGCTGGAGAGTATGTTCTTATTTTAGCTTTCCACGTGAATTCCGATGTTATTGCCTCGCGCTGTATTGCTGTCAATGTAACTATTATTTGAATTCACTAAGTAAATCCCATCTCCACTGTTTGAAATTACACTGTTGCTGACGAGTTTATTATAATTGCTAGTATTCGCAAGACGAATACCGTTGCCAGTGCTAAAATCCACAATGTTGTTTGAAAGCGTATTATTGTAGCATCCTGAGCCTAGTAAATAAATACCTCTACTATTTCCTGTTGCGTGATTATTAGATATCACATTATTATTTGTTTCCAAATAGATACCATAAAATGTGTTTGAATTTGCTATATTATTATCCACAAGATTATTTTTGCCACAATAATTAGTCAGATGAATACCAACGTCACACAAATTTGCATTATTACCTGAAATCGTGTTCCCACTAGTTTCATGTGTTAAGTAAATGCCTTCTTTATTTCCATCCGCATTATTGTTAATAATCTTGTTTTTATGGGAATACCTCATAGCTATTCCGTAAAGGTTGCTTGAAACTTTATTATTTTGCACAACGTTGTTTTCGCAAGTATTAAAAAAAATACCGTGTTCTGCAGAACTAGCATTATTATTTGAAATTGTGTTCGATTTGGAATTATAAAGGTTTATGCCGTTTGTGTTAGTTCCGTTGACGGCACTGCCTAACATTTTCATATTGTTATTTGTTAAGTTGTTTTCATCTGAAAATGACAGATAGATCCCATCGTTTTTGTTTGAGTTCAAAGTGTTTCCTGTTAGGGTAACACCTTTTGCTGATTCCATTAATATACCAGAGTTAGTATTCTGACTTATGGAGTTCCCTGATATGGTACTCCCTTTAGAATTAGAACCTACAATATGAATCCCATTATTTTGGTTTGAGATTGAATTTCCAGAAACCATGGTATTGCCAGATTGTTCAATATCTATCCCAGTGCCAGTCCCAAAAGTACTAGTTCTGTTGAAGTTGTTGTTGCGAACCACACTATCAGGAAAACTAGTTAGTTTCACTCCAAGTCCATCGTTCAAAAATATGTTATTTTCAACTGTGCATTGTTTACCTTGAGACAGGTAAACTCCTGCCATATCATTTCTGGCTCCAGTAATCGTAAACCCTTTGACTGTTACATGAGTTTTGTATTTAATAGAAATCACACCTTTAACTGTAGGACCTGCTGTATTGTCGGCAACAATTATGGTGTCTCCAGGGTTACTAGATGATGCCATCAGTACCAGATTATTGAGATTATTAGCATAATCTCTGCTTATGTCTATATTCCCAGTATAGGTTCCGGGTTCTACAATGATTTTATCGTCTGATTTTGCATTGTTTACTGCAGCCTGTATTGAACCTCCTTGTTGGACGTGAATCTCAGCTGCTGTCCCTACACAGGAGCTTAGTGTAAATATTAAATAAGCCAGTAATAAAATTTTGATGATATTTATGACTAATTCCTCCATGAAAGTAGAAAAAATCGAGAATGATACTTCCTCTAATTACTTAGGAATTGATTGCAAGTAGAATATAAACATATTGGTATATATTTAATATATTTCTACATTTATTCATTTTACGAAAAACGCCACAATTGTATCACATGATTGATTCTGTATCTTTTTCTCCACAATGAAAAACAGGAATTTCTCAATATTTTAGCAGAACGAGTTAAACAGTTAGGGAAAAATAAGCTTTAAAGCATCGGATTGATCATCTCACTAACCACACAAACAATATTAGTTTGTTGTTAACTTCATGTTGATAGGTGCTGTCCTTATATATGATTTAAAAGAATTGACCGCCTAATTTTCAGGGCAATAATGACAGTCCTTAAGGTAATCGATATTGACCTATTTCTTTTTGAGTCTTCTGCAGCACTTATTATTTTGTCCTTTGTTGAAATTAATGAGAAATCAATTTTGATAATATATTATAAATTGTCGTAAGTTCGCTTACATACGATATTAAAATTTTATAGGCCAGAAACTCTGTCAACGTTTGTGAAATAACATCCCTCTTAGTCTTAATAGTCTCCATGTGTTTCTCAGTGAGTTTTCTAGATAATTATTCTTTATAAAATATGATTTTCTACCTGAAAAGATGATTTTCTACCTGAAAAGGTAAAATAAGGATAATCGAATCGCA
>PMJC01000285.1:1490-6261 GCA_003157235.1 Methanosarcina sp. | reverse complement strand
TAATCAAATTTCCTAATTGCGAAGGTTTACACTGATTTTGCAACAAAGCCAGATTTTTTGCACCAGAACCATGGGCAAACCTATACCTGAAAACGCAGTGGCTTCTTTCCACACGTATCATGTTGCACTATATTCTCACAATCATCTAGTTTTCCTATAATGCAGGGATTATGGGTGTGGCCCCTAACCAATAAATCATAATCATTCTCTTCGATAATTTTGTTAGCTATTTCTAATCGATGTGTACTATATGAAAACACACTTGTAGTATTTTGAGACTTTGTTGATAAAAATTTTTGATATATTCTTGGCCGGATTTCCTTTTATGAGATATACTATTTTTGTTTCAATTTCTCCGCCGTTAACAACTTTTTACATATGTCAGTGATCATTTAAAAATCAAATTTGTTTTTTTAGCCTTTTAAAAAATAATCTACAGTATGGTGTATTTTTGTGATCAATTTTATTTGTTGCAAAGTCAATACGTGATTCAGTCTCTTTTGATTGCATATTCTCGGAATTTAATCCATAAATTATATGTGGGTATTATCAAAAAATAGGTACATCAAAGAAATCAAACGTGCTGTGAAATGCTGAGCAAATACTATGTATCTTTGAGGTAAGAAAATTCAACCGTTAATCGGAAGCAGTTAAAAACTTTATGAACTCAGCTTCTAATAAATGAATGTCAGACCTTTTTACTTCAACGTTTATACTCTCTTACACTGATTTCCAGCTTCCTTTGCGTAGTCTATATGCAATCTTTAGACGAAATCTAATCTAAAAACCTGCTGGATGTTTTATAATGTCTATTTTTTCAGATTTATGACATGTTCATAAAGGTGCCAAATTTCCTCAAAGAATGTATTAAAATTTAATCAATTTCTATAATAGGGTCAAATATAGGAATTAACAGAAAGATTAGGACCGGATTCCCGCGAAGAAAAAAATTAAAGGTAAATCTGAATCCACTACAGTGTATGTGTAATATAGCACAACCAAATATAATTGAAAAACCATAATTTTGGATCATCACAAAATACTATTACTATCCCCCCTATTAATTCCTTAGATGATCATAGGCGTAATGGGGCCTGAAGGTTCATACTCAGAAAAAGCTGCAAAGTTGTGGATTCTAAATTATGGCTTAATTGACGCAAAAATTCAATATTTTGCAGACATAGAGGATGCATTTTTGGCGGTAGTTCAAGGAAAATCAGATATTTCAATAGTACCGATAGAGAATTCTATTGAAGGCTCAGTAGGTCTCACTCTTGACCTTTTTCTCGAAAACGAAGCTTTAATAGTTGGAGAGATTGTTGTTAAAATCGAACACTGTTTGCTTTCTAAAGGTAGGCTTGAGAATGTCAGGATCATCCTTTCACATCCACAGGGGCTTGCTCAGTGTAGAAACTTCCTGAAAAAATATCTCCCTCAGGCCGAACTTCGGAGCACAGGCAGTACTTCCCATGCAGCCAGACTTGCNNTACACTCGTTTCATTGTTTTGAAAGCTGGGGAAGTCGCGTCATTTGAGCAGGCTCCATATGCCTCAAATGCCAAAAGGAAATTACAGTTAGGACTGGAATCAGGGTCTGAGTTCCAGTATGAACTTGGAATAGAACCCGAGAAATTTAGCCTTTCAGCTTGCAAAACTTCCCTGATTGTATATCTTGAAAAAAATAGACATGGGGCTTTATATGATATCCTTGGGGCTTTTGCAAAAAGAAAAATTAATCTGACAAAGATTGAGTCAAGGCCCTCGAGAAAGGGCCTCGGAGATTACTACTTCTATATCGACTTTGAAGGGTATTCTAGCAATGCGGTTATAAAAGATGTCTTAGAAGAAACGAAAGCTAAAGTTGATACTTTAAAATTACTAGGTTCTTATCCTACTTTTAAGAGACCCAATTCTTAGCCTGGAAACGATGGTTTATACTGCACATTTTATCTCATTTCTCACAAATTTCTAAAACTTAGAAAGTTCCCACTTAAAAACCAAGTTTTTGAGACCAAAATTTACTCAAAAATAGCTTTAGCCGTCTAAAAAGCATATTTTCATGATTTTCATTTTTTACTTAATACTCAAGATATAACAGGAAGAACACAAACATTTATCTTCAGCTTCTTGTTGTCTAAGGAAATCATATCTTAAAGGAAATTGGTTCATCTTTTTTTTATATAATTTCCAGCTTAAATCGTATGCGTGTTTCAATCATAAGAATTTAAAATTGAATGCCTTAAAAATTCACTATTTTAGAGGATTTCGATTTACTCTAATTTTTTTCTTAGCGGGCCCCCTATCCAAATCTTTCTAGCTAATTTCTATATTTGACCTGATTTTTTTCTTTTATGGTTCATTATTTTTTTATTTTAAAAATAGAGTCCCTATCCTTAAAATACTCCTTTTAATTACATTTTGATTTTACTCCAAAGTATCCTCTGGCCCTGTAAACCACTTCATTTTTTTCAGATAAATCTACATACGATTCATGAAGTTATGCAGTTATTGTTTTGAATTTTCTGATCAGTTCATAAACCCACTATATTATGAAATTTATATCCACAGTGTGATTTACCACCCATTTTTTGTCCATGTTCCATCTTTGCCCTCCTTGTTTTTGCCTTATTTTCTAGAGGTTTATCCACTTTTGCACGCCCAGGATTTGAATGAATAAAAGTAGCTCCCCGAATCATTTCTTTTTTTATTTTCAAACCAAGGTAAACAAGTTGGCTTTGCAACTGTCATCACATTTGTTCTTCTTTACAATTATCAATAATTCTTTTCGGAATGACTCGATTGTGGTACTTATGCTATTTGCTCAGGAGAACTAATAAATTTTCGGAAAGAAATTCGATTAATACATTGTTTNNATGGAACTATTTTGTTAAAATATATGGACTCAAAAATAATACGAAAAGATTTCCAATCAATTAAGGAATCAATTTCAGGAACTTTGTATCTAACTTGTTGGAGACGTTTGTATTCTTCTTTGAGAGCAAAATCAGAAAAAGTTTTCATAAGTAAAAATTAATGTTAAGAAATTTAAAATCTCCAATACTCAAGTTCATGAGAATTTATCGAAATTAAAAATTTCGATCAAAATTTCTCTTCTGTGTTTTATTTCCCGGAACAGAAAAAGGTCTAATTGCNNACTTCTGGTAGTCCAGTTCTTCAAGGAGATTTGCCAGGATTTTTATCAGTGGAATATGGTACTTTACCTCCATCTGGTCTATATTTGCAAAAGCGTTGAGCATATTGACAGTACTATACTCATTTATTGGGGCCAGTTTTCGCAGGCTCTCGGCAAAGAGATTTCTGCCTTCTTCTGTCTGGAGAGACTTCTTGCGGTTGCGAGCAAAGTTTCCGTAAAGGGCTCGCTGGTCATTTGTTTGCTCAATCCTGAAGGCTGTTTCCCTTCCCATTTCTCTGATCAGTTTGACAGCATCAGCACTGCTGTTGTTTCCTATAACTGTAAGGAAGGCTTCCCAGGCAACGAGGTTCTGCTTTGATTCTGCTTCAAAAGCTCTCAGGACTTCAATTTTGTCAGATGCGGAGCTATTGAGGTATGCAGCAAATGCACTAAGCCTATCAGTTGCGCAGGTTGCAGTCTCAAACTGCTGTTTTATGAGGGAATGGATGTCAGGAGTATCAAGGGTTGCAAGAATGCCTAGGCATATATTTTTTGCCTGTCTGCTTTTGATCACTCTTGCTGTCTCATCTAGCGTCGAATCTCTAGTAACGGAGGAATTTTCAAAAAAACGGTAGGCAGAAACAACGGAATTTCTGTATTTCCAGGCAACTGCCTTTAAAAGCTTCTGCTTTACATCATAAAGTGCCTGATAATGGTGGGCAAATTCCTCGTCTTCCACGGACTCAAAGATGGTCAGAAATTGCCCTCCTGCCTTTTCGAGAAGCTTACGATCATTCAATAGTTTGTAGTAGAGCTCAATAAAGTCTTCTGAAGGCTTTAATTCAGAATTTGTTAGTAGCCTCATCTTTTCCCTGTCAACCAGGGTATAGAAGGCTATAAATCTGCCTATTGTATCGCTGTCTTTTCTTACCTGCAGCAAAAGTTCATCTTGGCTGGCTCTGTAGACAAGTTTCCCGTAAAAAGAATAGCCTCTATTTAGGGAGAGAAAGGCTGGAATGTCCACGTTTTCAACATTTATTTTCGCAGTTTCTCCACTGACCCTTTCCAGAACTTCCACAAGGTCATTTCCATTTTCGTCTACAAGGGCTACTCTGAAAGGGAACTCCCATGGCTTTGCTCCCTCAGGAACCTTCTGTTTCAGGATAATAGTAAACTTTCGGGAAGCTTTTTCATATTTAGTTGAAACCTCTACTGTAGGAAATTTTATCTGTCTTAGCCAGGTCTCAGACATCTCTTTTAAGGGCTGACCGCTTTCTTTTTCCATTGCTTCTATCCAATCCTGCGTACCTGCATTGGAGTGCTTGAATTTCCTGAAGTAAAGATCCAGGCCCCGGGCAAATGTATCTTTTCCTATGAGGGTCTCGACCATGCGTACGTATTCCGGGGCTTTGATGTAGGTAACTGCAGTGATCAGATCATTAGGATCATTAAAACCATCAGGAATAATTGGCATGGAAGCAGCTCCAGAGTCCAGGGCTAGAGTACCAGATGCAGGTGCGAGCAGTTCTAGCACCCTACCCAGCCTCTGGTAGTCTTCGCCGAAGATTAAGGCATGGTATTGCTCTTCCACATGCACAGTCACTGCTTCATTCAACCAAATCTCAAATGGGCTTTTTCC
>PMJC01000285.1:0-1479 GCA_003157235.1 Methanosarcina sp. | reverse complement strand
CCCCCAAAGTCCGAATTCTGCATCCCTATTTCCCTGTACACGGTACCTGTGTACTTGTACCCGTGACTGATGGTTTTGACAAGTTCTGTAAGCTCATT
Organism: Methanosarcina sp.; assembly: GCA_003157235.1. Classification (GTDB taxonomy): domain Archaea; phylum Halobacteriota; class Methanosarcinia; order Methanosarcinales; family Methanosarcinaceae; genus Methanosarcina. The sequence continues at coordinate 1,381 of PMJC01000285.1, read as the reverse complement.
CCTGATCTGTGCGGATTCTTTTAGCGTGGATTCGGACTTTGTCTCCAGTTTTATTTTTTCTTGCTTGTGGACAAGTTCCCAGACTTTCTTCCTGATCGGTAATTTCTCTTTGTCGAACTGCTCAGGCCCTGTAAAGATGTACACCCACATGATTGTATCATGAAGAATGCTGAGAGCTCTTTCTGCAGCTTCTACGCTTGAACCGGGTGGCACAAGCAGCTCAAGTATGAAGGTTCCCCCATCAGGGTACTCAAACTCCTTGGTAAAGGTCGAATAGGTCCCAACCCCAAAAAAAAAGAGATAGGTAGCCATTGGAGTGATCGAGTTCTCATAGATTATTTTGTCCCTCCCAGACTTTAAGTTGTGCCGATTGAGCAGGATATTCCCGTTTGTGATAAGGTTTGTGTACCTTGAGTCTGCAATTATGGTAGTTTTATAAGTGCACTTTGCGCTCATGTCATCAATGCAGGGTACAATCCTCTGGAACCCCCACTGCTGGCACTGTGTGATCTGCTGCGGAGGAGCCTCTGCGGGAGTCTCGTCATAATAAAGCCCCTCAAGGATGTTATTTGTCGGCCTACATACCGTATCTGTAATGATCGAGATCTCAGTATATGGGGGGATCATATCCATGAAATTAATCTCAAGAATCGCATAATGTTCCCTATATTTGTAAGAGATCTCGGATTGTATACAGCTCACAGCTCTAATCTCAAGGTTCTTGCAATTTAATTCAAGTTTCTCTATAGGTTTATTTCTGGTCTTTACCCTTAGCATGGATTTCACATTAGTTCTATCATCATAAACATCAAACACAAGGTCCATGTGCAAAACTTCAACTGTAAGCTCTCCGAAGTCCTTGGGGTAATACTTGTAAATCCTATGTTTCATAAAACGGTCACCTAGTGAAATTTACAAGAGTTCTATTATTGGATAAAAAGGAAGGTATGTGATTTAAAGTTGTAGCTTAGGGAAGAAGAATATTTTTTTTTCGTCCTCTGAATTTGATTGTTGTTTAGTAGACTCAAGGATCAATTATATTTTTTAAAAAATTGACAGTTTTAAATGCAATTATTTATGCTTAAGCTACTCAAAATTCTGTAATCACGGAAAAACTAGACGAAAACGAAAAAAAGGTTATTTTCCTTTAATTTTTTCCTTGCTTTCCGTGGTACAACTTTGCATTTAAGTTTTGTAGAGAGATGTATATCTATGACTACTGATTCATTTTGGTAAGTATTAATTAAGTGTTTTTTTAACTTTGATCCGACGTTTTGCAAATTTATATGTGTTTAATAATTTATTTGCTATTGATTACTATCATTCATAGAAAGTTTGATTAATTTTTAAGCTACTATCATATTGAGAAAATAGATGGTAT
>PMJC01000031.1 GCA_003157235.1 Methanosarcina sp. | reverse complement strand
ACCAGGCAATAAAGTTGCATTTACAACTGTCCAAATATTTCCTCTTCTTTGCATTTATCAATAATTATTTTTTAATGAATAATCAGACTGTAGTACTGTCTGGGGTGTTATCAGAAAAACCAAGAAAGTTCCTGAAAAAAGTTCGATCAATACATTGTTTCTCAAGTTCAAAGTCAGAAAGACCATACAATTGCTGTAAAAAAGTATTTAATCATAATGACTACTTCAGCTTCATNNAGTCAATTTCAGCAAGTTTGTCTCCAACTTACTGAAGACGTTTATATTCTTCTTTAAGAGCAAAATCAGTAAAAGTTTTCATGAGTAAAAATTATTGTTAAAAGATTTGACCTATTCTAATACTCATAATGCCTAGCAGTTTGCTGAAATTCTATATTTTGGTATCCATATTTAGGCACCAAACTATGTAGTAGGTGATCTGGTCATAACCATAACTAAAGCAGTTTAATCCCAATGAGAGATAACATCTCGATCAGAGTTAGATGGCAACACCTCTGACAGAGGAAAAAATGAGAACATATGAACCGAAAATTTGAAATCTGTCCAGAATGAGCTAACACTTACTTTTCTGCTCAAGAATAGAACATCAATGAATCAGGCCGTTATTTTAGGCTTTGTTTCTAGACATGCTGCAAGGGCCTGTCCGAAAGAAATACACCCATCTCCACAGGGAACTTGGCTATGAGTTAAAAATTCAAAACCTGCTTCTGTAACATTTCTTGCAATACAAGAAGTAATATGATCATTGTAGGCAACCCCCCCACTCAAACCTATCTTTTCAAGGCCCCTTTTTGAGGCAAGAGAAACAGCAAGTTCCGAAATTCCATTTGCAAGGTTTTCCTCAACTCCAAAAGCCAGATCAGCATAAGAGTAATTTCCGAAAAGTTCATAAACTCCCAATAGAAGTTCAGTCGTATCAAGCACTGGAAGTTCTGATTTATCTCCTTTCGTAAAAACTATAGGAAGATCTACCATGTGAGTACTTTTCTTTGCAGCAGATTCTAATTTCATTGCAGGCTCTCCTTCATAAGTTCTTATTCCGCAAATTCCAAGCATTGAAGCCGCTGCATCAAGTACTCTTCCTGTACTACTACTTTGAAAAACATTTACTTCCTTTTCAAGCTGTTTCATAACCGATGAGAATTCTTGAGTTCCATGTGGAAAACTCAGAGGAAGCTTTTCCAGTTCTACCCTTTCAAGTCTTTTGAAAAGGATACCCAGAACCATCCTTGAAGGTACCTTCGATGCATAGTCTCCACCAGGCATTGGCTGAGAGAGTAGATGTCCAAGGCGCTCGTACCCAAAGTAAGAAGATTCAAAGAATTCTCCTCCCCACACTGTGCTGTCAGTGCCATATCCAACCCCATCAAGAGCAATTCCCAGCATTTTGGAATCCTGTGGCAGGGAATTATCAGCCATGAGTGCCAGCATGTGAGCATGATGATGCTGGACCTGAAGTGTATTTTCCCTGCCCATATCCATTGCAAAACGCGTTGTGTTAAAAGCCGGATGCAGATCACAACCCCAGTGAAGAAGCTCTATTCCTGTAAGCTGAATAAGATGCTGAAAAACTTTGAAATGATACCTGAAGGTTTCTAAATTATTGGTATCCCCTATGTACTGAGATATATAGGCCAGTTTCCCGTTTGTCACAGTTATCGTGGAATTCATTTCAGCCCCTACCCCAATAGAAGCTTCCACTTCAAAAGGTAGCTCGATAGGTTCTGGCACAAAACCCCTGGAACGCCGAATAAAGGCTGCCTTTCCATTGACACTCCGGATAACCGTATCATCATTCCTGTTTGCAATAATCCTATCATGAAACAGGTGAAAATCTACAATCCCATTAAATTTACCAAGTGATTTGTTATTTTCAATAACCATGGGCATTCCTGGAATGTTTGCCGAAGTCATAATATATACGGAATTAGGCTCAAGGTCAAAAAGCAGATTTTGCGTGCCTGTATATGGAAGCATAACCCCTATATTATGCAGGCCAGGGGATGTAGATTCAGCCAGGTTAAATTCTTTTGACTTCAGGAGCACGGCTATAGGGCGACGACGGGATGTGAGATACTCCATGCCTCTACCTCCGAGCTCTGCAAAGGATTCCACAACATCAATATTTTTTGCCATAACTGCGAAAGGTTGCTGTGGACGCTTCAAACGCCGTCGAAGCTCCGTCACATACTCCTCCTCTCGGGCATTACAGGCAATATGGAACCCTCCAAATCCTTTGATGGAAAGAATTGAACCCTGTTGGATAAAGTCCGAAGCATCTGCAATTGCTTCATAACCCTTGGACAGTACATTTCCTGCAGGATCTGAAAGCCAAATCTTTGGTCCACACTTCTGGCAGCAAACAGGTTGAGCATGATATCTTCGATTAAGAGGATCATTATACTCTGACTTACACTTTACACATAGAGGGAAATCTGCCATTGTTGTATTTTCTCTGTCATAAGGAAGGGTTCGAACTGTTGTATATCTAGGACCACAGTTAGTGCAGACTGTAAAAGGATAATGATAATACCTAGATGAAGGATCAAAGATCTCGGACCTGCAATCCTCACAAATAGCAGTATCTGGAGGGATTATAGAATTTTCAAAAACTCCGGGTTCACTGGGTACAATAACAAATTTAGAGGAAGCTGAGAAAGGAACATTCTTTGATTTGATTTCGGCAATCTTAGCAAGAGGAGGCTTTTTTTCAGACAGATCTTGAATAAAATTTTCAAGATTTTTCCAATTTCCCTCTATATGAATCTCCACGTAATTTCCTTGATTTTTCACGAATCCAAAAAGCCTATGGATTTTTGCGAGTTGATAGACAAAAGGACGAAAACCAACACCTTGCACCGTACCGGTTACATGGAGAAGTCTGGCTTCATTTTGCATATAAGATTAAGATTAATGTTCGTCGTTAAAATAGCTTTCTAATTTAAAGACAAAAATTTGAAAGCATTTGAATGAAGAAAAAAATGATATCAAAAAAGACAGGTTAAATCGAAAAAAGTAAAAATTGTGATTGGACTTAGTATAAATAATCATTCTGAAGTCTACGTCACATCAAATTTGGTGAAACCGTTTTTATGGCAACAAAGATTCCCAAAATCATCATCAAAAGGGAAATTTTCCAGGCTGCCTGAATCAGACGAGCCTGGTTTTCGGGTTCACCAAGTTTAAGTATTACTCTTTCAACCAAGTTCGGTCGATCCTCACAAGTTGCCATATGAAATTCAGCTTTATTATTTCATTCTTGCCTTGATTCTCTTCAGCCGGAATGTATTCTCCCTTTCCATCTCCTCAAGGACAAAACGGATGTACTTCATGGTTGCAATTTGCTCTGGAATAACTTTGAATTCGAGAGCGTTCACACGTCTCTTTGTCTTCTCGATTTCATTAAGAAGCCTTTTCATTGTAGTTTCCAGCTCTGCTGCCTTGATAATCTTTTCTACCAAATCCTCATACGCATCTGCAGTCTCATCGATGTACGTGTCTGTTCCGATGATACCGTAACCCCTCTCAGTGAGGGATTTGCGGACCGCAGTAGAGCTGATCTTTGGTACCTTAACACCCATTATATTGTGCCCAGAAAGCAGTATTTCAGGAGATTCCTTCGCTGTGAAGGCCGTTGATCTGACAGTAACCATTCCATCCACTGCAGAGGCGAGATTGATTTTTCCCACAGCTTTTGAGAAAGCAACGTCCAGCTCGGTTCTGACATTCCTTGCCTCATTAAGGATCTTAAAGAACTCAAGAATAAGACCGTCTCTTTTCATTTTGAGGAGCTTGTGCCCACTTTGAGAGAGCTTGATTTTCTTCTTGAGCTGAATTAACTCCGACCGAGTTGGTTTTATGTCTTGAGCCATGGTAATCACTGAGCCTTTCTGTGTGCAGGATGGTATTTCTGGATATATTTGTTGTCAATTCTACCCAACTGGTTTATTGGCAGATGTGAGAGAATCTTCCAGCCAATGTCCAGAGTCTCTGCAATGGTTCTGTTTTCGTTTCTGCCCTGGCGGACGAAATTTTGTTCGAAAAGGTCAGCAAACTCAAGTAACTTCGTGTCTCTCTCTGATAGAGCTTCTTTACCTACAATAGCTACTAGCCCTCTCAGATCACGCCCTTCCGCATAACCAGCAAACATTTGGTCAGAAACAGCCTTGTGATCTTCCCTTGTCTTGCCTGCTCCTATACCTGAGTTCATCAACCTTGACAGAGAAGGCAGTACATTGATTGGCGGATAGATACCTTTCGTGTGCAGTTCCCTGGCAACCAATATCTGGCCTTCAGTAATATACCCAGACAGGTCAGGGATCGGGTGTGTAACGTCATCACCAGGCATTGACAGAATCGGAATCTGAGTAACTGATCCCTTGGCACCTTTAACAATACCAGCACGCTCATAGAGAGTTGCAAGGTCAGTGTACATGTAACCAGGATATCCACGACGACCAGGTACTTCATTACGGGCGGCACCCATTTGACGGAGAGCTTCTGCATAGTTAGTGATGTCAGTAAGGATGACGAGAACGTGCATTCCATGCTCGTATGCCAGGTACTCGGCTGCTGTCAAGGCCATACGCGGGGTAATAAGACGCTCGACAGCAGGGTCATCTGCAAGGTTAAGGAACACAACTGCCCTTTCCAAAGCGCCTGTCTTTTCGAAGTCACTCATGAAATACTGAGCTTCTTCGTTGGTGATACCCATTGCAGCGAAAACCACTGCGAACGCTCCTTCAGACCCTGGCACAGAAGCCTGCCTTGCGATCTGCAGTGCAATTTCATTGTGTGGTAGACCTGAGCCTGAAAAAAGAGGCAGTTTTTGCCCACGAACCAGAGTATTCGTCCCGTCGATTGTGGATATACCTGTCTGGATGAAATCCTTAGGAGGCAACCTAGCGTACGGATTCATTGCAGCCCCGCTGATATCCAGAAGCTGGTCTGGCACTATTCTAGGCCCACCATCTAGAGGGTCACCGGCACCTGATAGGATCCTGCCCAGCAGATCAATGGATACGGGAAGCTTCAGGGTTTCACCTGTGAAAACTACCCCACATTCTTTATTCAGACCACCCGTACCTTCAAAAATCTGGACAACCACGATGTCTGCGGAAGAGTCCAGAACCTGGCCTCTGCGGGTGGTTCCATCAGGTAGATTGACACTAACTATTTCGTTGTAACCTACCGGCTCTNNTTACCTACCTCTGGGATGCAAACTCCCCTCTCAGGGATGCAAACTCCTTATCCATCTTTGTCATAACAGCATCCATAGAAGCATCGAAGTTCTCCTCGAACTTAACTTTGGGAAGCTCATCCTTAGATTCAATCTTGACAATTTCCGAAACAGGAACACCTAATTTCAAAGCTTCCTGCGCAGCATCTGCAAACTTCATGATTGACTGCATGAGCCTGTACTGCTCAGAAAACGGACTGTAGGTATCTATGGGGTGGAACGCATTCTGCTGCAGGAAGATTTCCCTTATCATACGGGTAATTTCAAGAAGGAGCTGCTGCTCTTCCGGTAAAGCGTCGGAACCTACCAGCTGAACGATTTCATTAAGTTCGGATTCTACCTGGAGCATTTCCATTGCCCTTTCCCTCATAGGAACATAATCAGGTGCCACGTTAGCAGTAAACCAATCGTTGAGGGTTTCCTTGTAAAGACTATAACTGGTCAGCCAATTGATGGCCGGAAAGTGACGTCTCTGGGACAACTTGGCATCCAGAGCCCAGAAAACCTTCACGATACGCAG
>PMJC01000157.1 GCA_003157235.1 Methanosarcina sp. | reverse complement strand
ATAATACAGATTGCTGTAGCACATTATAGAATTTATCTAGAAAATTGAAAATTCGGCGTGGATGCTAAATTTTCTATTTAACTCTAGTAATCATCAGATAATAAAGTTATCTTATTATATCACCTACATTTCGCAAATGTACATAGCTGTATAATTTGTTTACCCATTTTGAACATTATTATTTATTGAAAGGTAAATAATTTTCAATCTAATGCCATATTGAGAAAATAGATCGCCTTGTTGTGTACATCTGTAGAAATTGAGGATAAAAAAATCGCATTCTATTTATTTGGAAATACTAAAGAAAATTAGCATAATGTGTAATTTATAACGAGAATTAATATAAAAACCAATGCTAGAAAAGCGGATTTATATAAAATTACTAGATATACTTTTTAAAAAAAATAAATGTAATAGTTCAGAATGACAATCGGAATCTTTATATTATATTAATAAAACTTAAATTTATTTTGGAATATATAAATACAAATTTGCTCATTTTAACCGAATTAACTCCTCATAAATAACGAATTGTGCATTAAATTAGTTGATAAAAATCGTTTAAATACACCCAAATTTCGAAAGGTTTATGAATGATCCTCTCTAATCAAAAATTCAATGTTTGTCATTCGTTATTTTTCGTTGCATAAAATGACAAATAACTTCAGAAAATATACAGCGTTTTTTCAATCCGGCTTATTACATGTAATAATATAAGGAGGAAAATGAATGGAACCACTCATAAGCATGGGAGTGCTCGCACTTATTGGAGCAGCTGCTACCATTGCAGGTGCTTCAGAGGACCTGGAATCCGATGTAGGATCACAGAGTAATGCTAATTCACAAGTGCAGTTAGCTCCCCAGATGGGTTACGTACATCGAATTTATAATAAAGCTATTGCTGGTGAACCGGTCTCCAACGGAATGATGTGCACAATCGGTGCTACTGGAGCTCTTGTATTAATAAAACATTTTGGAATGTCACCTCTCTTTGCACTGGTTATAGGAGCCCTTATTGCAGCTATGGTACATGGAAGCTATTCAGTAACTGCAATCATGGGCAGAGAGGGTAGCCAGAAAAGATTTAAGCAGCCAATATATCTGGATATGATAAGATCGCACACTCCCGTAATCATGGCCTTTGCGTTTTTGACTACTTTCTGTGTCGAGGTAGTCTCGTATCTAATGGTCTATGCACTAATGCATCCTTTCCCGTTCGTATTATTGTCCTTTTTATGGGGAGTTGTAGTAGGCTCAGTCGGATCTGCTACAGGTGACGTCCACTTAGGTGCAGAGCGTCAGTTCCAGATGACTGAATTCGGTTCTGGTTTGAACGCTTCAAACTCTGGAAACATTGTCCGCAAAGGTGAATCAGGCCTCAGGAATGGGATAGATAACCTCTGGTTCTGTTCAAAGTTCGGAGGACCAATGACAGGAGTTTCTTTTGGGATGGTCGTGTTCCTGGGAATCTGGGTTCTAACCGTTTTCGACCCTGCAAAAGGGCTTAAAGAGGGCTGGCTCTCTAATATTCTAGGCCTCATTATTGTTGTTGTCTTAGGTATTTGGAATTGGCACATCGAAAAGGAAACCCGCGAAAAATATGGACCTTACAAAGAAGACAAGACCGAAGAGGTGTCAGCGTGATAGAACTCATTACGGCTAACTTGATCTGGATCCTCGCGATCGTAATCGGTGGTACGCTGATTTCCCAGAGTGTCCACTTCATACCTGTGGGCGGTGCTCCCGCTGCAATGGCTCAGGCAACAGGTATCGGTACCGGCACTGTGATGCTTGCAGCTGGAGCCGGAATTGCTGGGATCATATCTGCTGGAACTGTAATGGCTGTAAACCAAAATCTCCCTCTGGTCATAGCTGCTGGAGCAGTAGGTTCAATGATCATGTTGGCAGCAACCATGATAGTAGCTACCTGGATCTATGCCTACGGGGTGGGCTGTACGTCAGTTTCGGCGAAAGTAAAGTATGACCCCATTACCAAGTACAGACAGGATCTCTATGTATCCCAAGGTACTGAAGGGCATGGGATTCCAACAGTCTGTTTCGTAAGTGCAACTATCGGAGCTGCACTTGGAGGTCTTGGGGGTGCTCTTGTATACTATTCCCTCATGAAAGTATCAACTCTCCCAGTAACTAATCTGAACCTTTCAGCTGTTGTATCTACTTTCACAATAGGTTTCTTCTTTATAAACTCGGTTATTCCTTCTTACAACATTGGTGGTACCATTGAAGGATTCCATGATCCTAAATTCAAAAAATGGCCAAAGGCGGCTATTTCTTCCTTCATTGCATCAATTCTTTGCGCTGTTGTAGCAGTAGTAGCAGTTGGAAATCTAGGAGGGGGTCTCTAAAATGTCAGATACAAAAAATAAATACCCTCCAAATACATTGTTAACTCTTGGTGTAGTTGGAGGCCTCGCTGGAATATATCTCGCTTATTTCCTTGCCCCAATAAACCACGTCTTTGTATTCTTCGGAGCTCTAGGAGCAATCTGTGCCAGTGTCTGGGGCGCTGATGTAGTCCGACGTGTTGCTAGCTATGGACTTGGTACAGGTGTACCGTCAATTGGTATGCTCGCCCTTGGTATGGGTGTAATTGCCACTCTTTTTGGACTTTCCATCGGAGGAGTTGCAGGCCCAATTATTGCATTTATTACCGCGTGTATCATCGGAGCTATAATAGGTATACTTTCCAACAAGATCATTGGAATGGGTATTCCAATCATGGAAAGGTCAACTACAGAGATTGCAGGGGCCGGAACTCTTCTAATTCTTGGATTTAGTATTGTAATTGCCGGTTCTCTTGATTATATATTAGTTGTTAAAGATGTGATTGCAACAGGCTTTATAATGATGATTTACATTGCCGGCGGTATGGCAATGTTGCACCCATTCAATTCAAACCTGGGACCTGATGAAATGCAGGACAGGAGCCTTTCACTTGCTGTGGAAAAAGCCGGAATTGCAATGGTCCTCTCAGGCTTCGCATCCGTAGCAGGTTTGGGAGCAATCGCTGTAACAATGCTCATTGGAATCTTCATATGGTATAAAGGCTTCAACAAATACTACGGCTTTGTCAAAAGAGATGCATACAAAGTGTTAGATACCGGTATGCTGCCTACTGAGGAGGAAATGCAATGAGTACCGTTCGCATAGCTCCAGAGATACATCTAGTACTGGATACAGAATCAGGTACTGTTGCACAGGAACGTGAAGACATTATACAATACAGCTTGAATCCTGTCAATGAAAAACTGGACAAGCTGGATCTAATTGCAGACGACCTCGTGAATTCTCTTGCCCCGAGCAGGCCACTCCTTAACACATGGCCTGGACGTGAACACACGTCTTACACAGCTGGATTCTACACCAATGCTTGGTATGGGATAGTTGTGGGCTTTTTTTTCTTTGCGATGGTAGCCCTATATATATACCTGAGGATTGCAATGGGAGGCGCTTAAAATGGTAGAAAAGAAAGATGCTGCCCCAGGATGGCCCATACTGAAAGGTGAATATGAAGTTGGGGATCCCAAAAACCCAGTACTGGTAATTACCTGCGGTTCACACCTTCCTGGAAAGCCTATTCTTGATGCAGGTGCATCAATCACAGGATCGTGTAAAACAGAAAATCTTGGCATTGAAAAGGTCGTTGCCCACATTATATCAAACCCTAATATCAGGTTCCTCCTTGTGACTGGTGCTGAGGTTAAAGGGCACGTACTCGGACAGTCAATAATCGCCCTGCATGCAAACGGTGTGAAGGAAAACAGAATTGTAGGAGCTGTAGGCGCAATTCCATATGTGGAAAATCTAGATGCGGATTCAATTGTTCGTTTCCAGCAACAGGCTCAGGTAATCAATTTACTTGATACCGAAGATATGGGTGCAATTACCTCCAAGATAAAGGAACTTGTCTCAAAAGATCCGGGAGCCTTTGACGGCGAACCTATGATATTAAAGATTGCCGAGGGAGAAGAAGAAGAAGAAATATCTGGAGTAAGACCACTTGGTGCTGAAATTGCAATGGTCCGCAATAGGATGAAAGGAATTGACAGCAGCCTTATAGATATCGGAAACCTCAATAAGTACCACTCAGGTGTAAGTGCTGGAAAAATGGAAGGGTTCATGATAGGATTAACTTTTACCATCGCTTTGCTCGGATTTTTATTAGTAGGGAGGTAAAAAAATGGCAGAAACTGAATACGGAAAAGGAGTTCCGATGGTGACTACCCCTCAGATGGGTGCAATAGATTCGACTGTCGAAAGTATCCGGTATAGGGGCCAGTTAATCGCGAGAAACCAGAAACTGGATTCTGGGATAAGTGCTACCGGGATCTTAGGGTTTGCAGCGGGATTCATATTTGTATTTTTGATGATAATCGTAGTCCCGTTATTGTTCTGGAGGTGAATACTATGAGTGATGAAAAAGCACCCGTAGTTATTGTAGATCAAACTGAGTTCAATGCGGTCATGAAGAGACTCGACAAGATTGATGAAAAGATCGAGTTCGTTGGCAGTGAAATTGCACAAAGAATTGGTAAAAAAATAGGAAGAGACATCGGAATTTTATATGGCAGCGTAATCGGCCTGCTGCTCTTCTTGATATATATCTCGGTATCATCAATGTTCAGATTAATACATTAACAAATGAGGGTTTAAAATGTTCAAATTTGATAAGAAACAGGAAGTTTTTGATCTAGGTGGAGTCAAATTCGGCGGTCAGCCAGGTGAATATCCGACTGTATTAGTAAGCACTATGTTTTACGGAAGACATAAGATCGTGTCAGACGAAGACAAGGGAATTTTCGATAAAGCAACTGCTGAAACGCTTTGGAACACGCAGGTAGCAATGAGCGATGCCACAGGGCTTCCCTATGCAAATCAGATCGTGGGTGAAACCCCAGAAGCAATTGTGAATTACATAAAGTGGTTCGTTGAAATCGATGACCACACTCCTTTCTTAATCGACTCCTCTGCCGGAGATGTAAGGGCTGCTGCTGCCAAATACTGTACTGAAATCGGCGTTGCACACAGAGCTGTACACAACTCGATCAATGCAAGCATTGAACAGAGCGAAATCGACGTCCTTACTGAAAGTGACGTGGAAGCAGCAATTGTGCTCGCCTTCAATGCAACTGACCCTACTGTAAAAGGAAAACTAGACATACTTGAAGTCGGCGGTACCGGACAAACAAAAGGGATGATTCAGATTGCAAAGGAATGTGGGATCAAGACACCTTTGATAGACGTTGCAGCAATGCCTCTTGGTGCAGGTTCTGGAGCCACTATTCGCTCGATACCCACAATAAAAGCAAAAATCGGGCTACCTATTGGAGGAGGGTTCCATAATATGGCTTCTGCCTGGGATTGGCTCCGGAAGTTCAAGAAAACTCAGCCTGATCCAAAAGCTATCTACATGCCTACAGACATTGGTACCAACCTAGTAGCACAGATTGCAGGTTCAGATTTTCTCCTCTATGGACCTATTGAAAATGTCAACCAGATTTTTCCGGCTGTAGCAATGGTCGACATCATGCTTGGTGAAACCGCTAAAGAACTCGGTGTCGAGATCGCGGATCTGGCAAACCACCCGGTAACCAAACTGACGTAAACGAAAATAAGACTTACGCAGTTTGACTGAAGAAAAGAAGCGTTAAGCACTTAATTATTTAAATCTCAATAAATATTGAGAAGCTTCATGTACTGTATTTCATCATTCAACTCTTAAGTCTTAAAAAATAAGAAATTAAACAGAATTTGATTATATTGGAGCAGAGGAAATTTTTCTTTGCTTTATTTTTTTATTGTGACTTTTATGGCAAATTCCTTCAGAATATTCTTCAAACAGAGAAATAATTTATTTCAAGCTGCTATGCGAGAGCTCATGTTGTTACTTTAAGAATTTTTTATTTTTTTTGGTTTTTCTTCAGTTTTAAAAAAACAATGCAATTTCATTTAATTCATTGAACTATAGTAAATTAACTAATTAATTACACTTTTAAAAAAAGATTGTTATTTCAAAGTAATTATTAAAACTTCGGTCACTAGAAATTCTATAATATATAAAAAAAGAAAAGAAAGTAAGAACTATTCGCATATTTCCTTTCTTTAATATGTACTGTGCTTTCCGCAAATTATATATCAGCTTAAAAAATATTGAAGAAATTTAGTACTTCCTAAAAATACATTTCTTCATATTATGAATTGTTGATTAGCACTGAATATAACAAATTTCCCTCAGTTAGAAACTTCAAATCGTTCATACACTTACTGGGGTATTTTTGCACTTACTTGACAGTACAATACTTAGTTGGAATTAAAAATCACATATTAGTCAAGAATAGAGTCACTGTCTTTAAAAATTTAATTTCGCATCTCACCTATTTGTTAGCTTCTAACAATACAAACAATAACATAACCTATTATTGAGGTCTTGTACCATTTTAGCATTTTAATTATCTAAATTTTCACATTTTATTCAATATTTTATCTATTAGCCATACTGATCTATCAAATTCAATATCAAAAAACACACAATAAAGCCGATTACCAGATCATACCACATTTACTGATTGATCTCATTGTATACAATTTCATTTTTATCTGAAACATAGTATCTGTATTTGAATTCATCAATATATATTCCATTAGTATTTTTCGATTGACGAGAAACACAAAAGGAATGAGTAAATTCAAGAAAGAAACTCTTTATATCTTCAATTATTGCTTTATAATCATCAGAAACTATTTTTTGGATTTTGCATTTTCGAAATCTGTTTATAATTTATTTGAAAAGCTGAATCAGAACCTCAATTATTGGTAACCTGTTAATGATTCCAAAATCTAAAATTACCTTTTTTTTTGTGAAGATAGCATAGATGGCTAAAAAGATATCGCATTTTCTATCATTTATTTACTGTAAACTATTTTCGGATCAGAGTTTCAAACTTCCTTTTCCATACTTTCGTGATCCAATTCCATCAAATACAAAAAATTCCAATTTATCCCTTAGTTTATTCCCTCACTGTAATAATAGTCAAATATTTCTCGCTGATTTCTGTATTTGATTTTAATTTTTCTTTTTTTTGAGTATTAAGCCTGGGAGAAAAACTATCAATGCAATCTTTACTAAGATTAAATGAGCAATATTTCAGTGGACTGATATTATTTAACCGTCGCCCAATGATCATGTGTCTTATTTTTTCATCAATTAGTAATCCAAAGTATACATCGCATCAAAAAAAATATCTACAACTGATTTTGGTTAAGTTGAATAGTTATCTTTCAATGAAAAATAGTAGCCAAATAGATAAACAAATATTACATCTCTGTATATCGCAGAACATCGGAATAATTTTTGTTATAAGGGTTTTATCATCGAAGGAAAACTCATTGATCAAGAAGCAAAATGATTCTGAAGCCAGCTGATTATCTCACATAAATATTTTTTCAAGTAATAAATATTAAAGTCAGAAAAATCTGAAAAAAAATAAACTATAGAAGATTTAGAGAAATCACTTATTTTCATAAGTAAGTTATGTGCAACACATAAGCATATGAAGAAATTAAGAGGTTTATCAAAATTTTATTTAGTCTCATGGAAGTTAGATGCTTATTTTCTCTTTTTGCAAAAGTCAATATTGTTTGCTTTATTAGCTCCTCTTTCAAAAATGATCAAAACGCATTTTGGACCTACTGTTCAATTAATTACAAGAGTCAGAAAATGCTACAATACCAGAAAGTTGCATTCATCAATTATAAATCTAATAAGTATGTTTATGGATGTTTCTTGAGTTCACTAACTCAAACTATTGCCTGTGAGGAATTTCGACAAGCCTCTTATTTTTACTAATCATTTATATAAATATAAACAAATGAAAAAACATAGAGAGTTATCTAAATCCTCTGTACTTTACCAATTATATTGATCTCTAGGGGATCCATACTTAACAAGTTTAGATTTAGTTCCTGGTAGAACTATACTTGTTTAATCCAGATTTAGATCCTTTTTTCAAGATTATAAACCAAAAACTGATTGATTAGACTATCTAATGATTTAAGTGCAAAAAATTATTTTAGGAACTATCAATATTTTTACAAAAAAATGATTTGATTCTTGAGTTTATTATGAATAATGGATATATAACTGCGTGAAGCTTTAATGCACTAATTTTGATTTTTGCAGAGATCACAAGAGATTAACAAAAAAGAAGGGGAAAAGGTAATAAATATAAAAAAAGCATGAAGAATAGGATCCAAAGTTTAAACTGAGTTGAAGAAAAAGATACAAGAACACAAAGTATAGTAAAAGAAATAGGACGAAAAATGTGGATGATAACAAATAATAATCATTCAGCTTACCAAAAATAAATTGGCTGACCTCTATTTTGATGCAATAGATACTTTTGATTACTAACTGACGGAAAAATAAAAAAATATAATCATTAGCAGACAGTTAAATAAAAATTATCCCACCGAAATTTGCTCAGTGAATCTCAGTAAAGATGGTTATCAGTATTGTATCCCCCAGGCTAAATAATTGCAATAAATCAAACAAAGGATACAGAAATGAAGAAAAAATGTACGTCCCGACTGAGACTTGAACTCAGGTCTAAGGCTCCGCAGGCCTCAAGGATATCCACTACCCTATCGGGACACGAATAAGTATCACTGATAAGCATATCCAAAGATATAAACCTTATTCCTAGAGAACTAGCTGAATCCATAGTGTGTCTTTATGGCACCCAATAAAGTGGAAGAAAAAAAATAATTCCTCCACTGCATCAATATTGATAAAGATTAAATGCAAAAAGTTCGTTTTTATAATTTATGTCGATGACCATAGGCCTTGCAGGGAAACCTAATGCTGGAAAATCCACCTTTTTCAAAGCTGCTACTCTTGCAAACGTTGAAATTGCAGATTATCCTTTCACAACCATCAATGCAAATCATGGAGTTACTTATGTGCGGGTAGAATGTCCCTGCAAAGACAAGGAAAAGATATGTGGAAAATGTGTGAATGGGATGAGGTTAGTCCCAATAGATATAATTGATGTTGCCGGGCTTGTACCGGATGCATGTAAAGGAAGAGGGCTTGGAAACACTTTTTTGGATGAACTTCGACAGGCTCAGGCAATTATCCATGTGGTAGATGCTTCCGGCGGTACAGACGCAGAAGGCAACCTTGTAGAAATAGGAGACCACGATCCTCTTGAAGATTTGGCCTTCCTGAATAGGGAAATTTCGATGTGGCTCTATGGCATTCTGGAAAGAAACTGGGTTAAGCTTGCCAGAAAAATCCATTCCGAAGGGCTTAAACTCGAAGTCTTAATTGCAGAACAACTCGCAGGAGCAGGAATAAAAGAATCCAGTGTAAGCTTAGCTTTGATAGAAACAGGACTTTCAAGGATTGACCATGTCAAATGGAGTGAAGAAAATATGATCCATCTCTGCGACACAATGAGGAGGATTAGCAAACCCCTACTAATTGCCGCAAACAAAGCAGATATTGCCCCAAGCAAAAATTTGGACAAAATAAAAAATTTTGATGACAGGATAGTAGTAACTACAAGTGCAGCGGCTGAACTAGCACTCAAGTCTGCAGCAAAAAAAGGGATTATCAGGTATACCCCAGGGGACAGAAACTTCTACTTGCTTACGAATGATCTTACAAAAGCACAGAAAAAGGGGCTTGAATCTATCCAGAAAGTAATATATAAACTTGGCAGCACCGGTGTCCAGGAATGCATAAACAGGACTGTCTTTGAGCTTCTGGACCTTATAGTAGTATATCCCGTAGAAGACGACGGGAAATGGTCAGACAAACGTGGAAATATTCTTCCGGATGCATATCTTATGAAAAAAGGCTCTACATGCTGCGATCTTGCTTACCAGATACATACAGAAATAGGAAATAAATTTCTGTACGGGGTAGATGTGCGGACAAGACTTAGATTAGGGGAGAAGCATGAACTGAAAAATGGAGATGTAATCAAGATCATATCCACTGCAAAATAAGGTAGCTTGCCTAATTTTCTGTAAAATCATAAATCAAAATAAGTCATTGAGATCTCATAAGAACTTAATAAAGCACAATATGTAAAAATGGGACTCAAAAGTACAACAAATTAACGATCCTACCAAAAAAATATTGTCCAAGGTGTAAAAAAACAAAGGAAAAAATAAATAATGGAGTGTTTAGATTTTCAGGGAGATATTTTCCAGATGGATATACTTTCTTTTGCCTATCCGTTCTACGAAAGATACCTGACCTGGCAAATAACCAGATCGTCCTTAAAGGTCCCCAGACATGTGGCAATCATACTTAAGGAAACCGATCTCTTTGACCCTAAAGGAATAGAGAGACTGATATCTGCAACTATTATTTTAAAAAAATTTAAGGTAGAGTTTGTGAGCATTTATGTTGAAATTCTTAAAACGGAAACCTCACTGAAAATCGAAATCGCATCAAAGCTCAGGACCCAGCTGGAAGAAAGTTTTTCCAGTCTTCCAGAAGGCACAGGTTATACAATTTATGGTCTTGAGGGAGAAGTAAAGAGCAAATTTCCCGGAAAGGATTTTTTTATATATGTATCACTAGGATTCGGAGGAAGAGATGAAATCACCAGGGCTGTATTAACCATCCTTGAAAAAGTGAAGGTAGGAACAATCAAGCCTGAGGAGGTGGATGAAAAAATGCTCGAATCGCATCTTCTCGTCAAACAAGAACCAGATATAATGATCCGTTCAGGAGGACAAAAGCTCTCGGATTTCCTGGTATGGCAGTCAGTATATTCGGAACTATTTTTCACAGATATTAACTGGAAAGATATGCGAAAACTCGACATTTTGAGGGTTATGAGAGATTTCCAAAAAAGACAGAGAAGGTATGGGAAGTGAGTTAACTGGTATTTGGAGAAAAGCCGATAAATTTTCGCTATGTAGTAATCGTGTGCCCTAAATGCAGACAAAATGCCCAGATAACAGATATTAGAAAAAAAAGTCTGAGATGCCAGCGCTGCGGTATCATCCTACAAGCCCGAAAACTGAAAATATTTCACTCTTCCGAAGAATTGGCTGAAGCAGTTGCTTTTAGGACTCGTTTGCAAGCCGAAATTTCCGGAAAAGAAAGTGAATTTTTTTTGCTGAGACCTTTTACAAAAGAGTACGAAATTTCAAAACCAGAAACTGAGAACAAATCAAAAGCAGTTAAGATGTCAGAAAATATGGATTCTGGGAATAGATTCCCTAAAAAGGACCAGAAAGCAATTTTTCTTAAACTTCTGGAAGATGCAGGCGGCAAAATAGAGATAGAAAAACTTCAGCAAAAAGCATTTGAAAAAGAGGTAAGTCCAGAAAAATTCAATATAATTCTTAGAACACTTCTGGAAACAGGAGAAATCTATTCTCCGGAATCTGGAATATTAAAGCTCGTATAACTTCAATTGCTTTAAGATACTATAATTCCTATTTATCTCTTTTTTTCCGCGGGAATCCTATCCAAATCTTTCTCGCTAATTTCTGTATTTTACACCATTTTTTTTCTTTTCTAGTTCATTATTCTTTGATTTTAAAGCTAGCTTTCGCTATCCATAAAATACTCCTTTTATTTTTAGATGTCATCCGATAGGGATTATAACAAAAATATTTACACAATATCTTCAGATTCACTCTTTGGTAGTAATACAAGAACTTTCCCTACTTTAGATCTCTTTTTTAGCTTTGCATAAACACGTCCCTATGGACCTCTTTTTGAGCTGATCCTCTTGTTTCTTAATACATCAATCATTCCAGAGGATGGTCTTTCACTGCTCTTTTCATTGTTATATCACAATCTTTTGATTTTGTTCAAAAGTGCCCTTTATCTCTGTAAACGATTTCTTTTTTTTCTGATAGATCCACCTGAAAATCATGAAGTTATGACCCGATTATTTTGATTTTTCTGATCAGCTCATACATCTCTGCCTATATACTATGAAGTTCATATCCAAAGTGTGACTTACCATAATTTTTTTCCAAGCTTATCCTATGTTTCTCCTTGTTTTTGATTCATTTTCGCGAGGTTTATCCACTTTTACATGTCCAGTATCTGAATAGATAAAAGTAGAGTCCTGAATAAGTCTCCTTTTAACTTTTAGATATCTTGAAAATCTCCACTGTTTCCAGCAAACATAAGGATTCGCTTTCCTCCAGCTTTCTGTAGCTGCTTTGATATCCTCTTCACAGACAAGCGTTATTTTCTTTAGTTTTTTGAATTTTTTCGAGATTCTGTAATCATGATTTGGACTTTCTTTTTAGAAGTAATGTTTTTTCTCCATCTAAGTGGAGTGAACAACTACCAGTTTCTGTTAGATAAGACCATATTCAACAATAGTTACTTCGAACGAATATCTTGGATCCTTTTCCTGTTTGAACTCAATATCCAATGCCAGCAAATTTGTTAGAAATCTGAGGAAGGACAGTACTATTCACAAAAAATTATTTCAATGAAATTAAAATTTTATTATTTTTAGCCACTTAACAATCTTGAAAACAATTCTTGTAAAAAATATATTCTGGTTAAAATGTATCTTTTAACAATTATATCAAGCGATTTCTATTAAGTAGAATATATTCTATTTACTTTATATATTATCGAATTATATATCTGTATACTCATTGGTCATTGAGATTTGAACATATCTATCTCAAACAAAAATGAGTATATCCAAGCATAGAAAATAAGTCGTGTGAGAGGTTACTAAAAATCACAACCCAAGGAATTGCTCCATACTGATAGAACAACGGCATAGTGTTAGTTTTGTAAAATTTGATACAGTTTCGCAAATTGCTGTAAATTGAAAGTCAAATTTCTGCATACTGTATATAATTCGGTCTTTAATAGGTGTAATTCCCCTAATCATAATTTCTTGAGCTGTGTGATTTTTCAGACAAATCGGTACACTGCCAGATTTGATCAATAACTTACTCCTACTAAAAAAATAGACCCATAAATGAGTATACCTTCCGCCTCCCTTCCGGAAAGGTAAAAAGCTGCCGGAAATTGATACAAAAAATATCTATTCCGGCAGCATTCTTGAGCGAATAATTATTTTTATTTACTTTATTCTATATTCAGTACTATTAATCTTCTTCTGCCTCTTTTATTTCAAAATCGACTTCTTCTATTTCCTCTTCCCCTGGTTTTTCGATATCTTCAGTTTCTTCTACGTATTCAAGTAGTCCTATATCTTCACCTTCATCCTTTGAACCCTCTATCTTTCTTTCCCCTTCGCTAGCTTTAAGGGCAGTTAACTTCAGCTGCTTTTCAGCTTCTCCACTTTTTATTCTAGCCACCCCTACGACTTTATCACCTGGTTTGAGATTCATGATTCTCACGCCCTGGGTGTTTCTGCCCTGGACTGAGATATCTTTAGCCGGGATTCGAATTATGATTCCATCGGCGCTGGTGAACATAAGTTCATCATATTCAGCTACAGATTTAACTTTCGAGACTGAACCATTCCTTATGTTAGTGATTATTGTAATCACGCCTTTTCCACCGCGTCGGTAGGCAGGGTATTGAGAGTATTCGGTACGTTTACCAAAACCATTTTCAGTTACTGTCAGTAGGGTTGTAGTTTCGTCAACAAGATCCATGCTAACAACTTCATCGTCCTGACCATCAATGGTCATCCCACGAACACCTCTTGCAACTCTGCCCATAGGTCGGACGTCTTCTTCGAAGAAGCGGATGGCTTTACCTTTCTTTGAGACCATTACCACTTCCTTATTTCCATCAGTCAGAAGAACTTTTACAAGTTCATCGCCCTCGTCCAGAGTAACTGCAATTATACCAGCTTTCCTGGGGTTCCTGAACTCAGAGAGAGGTGTCTTCTTGATCGTGCCTGCTCTTGTCGCCATAAGGAGATATCGATCTTCAGCAAACTCTTTTACAGGGAACATGGCATTGACCACTTCTCCTTCCTGCAATTCCAGGAGGTTTACTATGGCTTTACCTCTGGACTGGCGGGAACCTTCAGGAATTTCATAGACTTTTTGCCAATAGAGCCTGCCCAGGTTAGTGAAGAAAAGAATATAGTTGTGGGTTGAGGAGATAAAGAGGTTCTCCACGACATCTTCTTCCTTCATCTCCATGCCGATTATACCCCTTCCTCCACGCCGCTGCATCGAGTAAGTATCAAGAGGAATACGTTTTATATAGCCCTCGTTTGTAATCGTGACCACGACATTTTCTTCATGAATCATGTCTTCATCCGTGGCCTCAGCAGCATCCTGCACAATTTTTGTCCTGCGGACATCTCCGTATTTTTCCTTGAGTTCCATAAGCTCGTTTTTAATTATTTCATACTTGATTTCGTCGCTTTCAAGGATCTTCATGAATTCAGCAATCAGTTTCTTGAGACTTTCCAGCTCCTCAATAATTTTACGGGTCTCAAGTCCAGTAAGGCGCTGTAGGCGCATTTCCAATATAGCTTTAGACTGGATTTCATCAAGGGCAAAATTATCCATAAGGATCTGCTTTGCTATATCGACATTTGCTGAACCTTTAATCAAGGCAACTACTGCGTCTATGTTATCCAGGGCAATTCCCAGCCCTATCAGGATGTGAGCCCTCTCTTCACTTTTCTTGAGATCATAAAGCGTCCGCTTCTGGATGATTACCATCCTGTAGTCCAGATAGATTTTCAGAAGTTCCTTTAGATTCAGTTCCTTTGTCTTAATTCCATCCACAAGGGCCAGGTTGATTATTCCGAAACTAGTCGCCATCTGAGTGTGCTTGTAGAGCTGATTTAAGATAACCTTTGAGTTAGAGCCCCGGGAAATCTCGATAACAACCCTAATTCCGTCCCTGTCTGACTCGTCTCGCAGATCTGAAATTCCAACTATTATCTTTTCCCGGGCGAGCTGAGCAATGTTTTCAATCATCCGAGCTTTATTCACCTGATATGGAAGCTCTGTTACAATGATCTGCTCCCTGTCTTTCTTCAATTCTTGGATTTCAGCGACTGCTCGAATCTTTACCGAGCCCCTTCCAGTCATGTACGCAGACTTTATGCCTGCTGTTCCCAGGATATGGGCACCCGTAGGGAAGTCAGGACCCTTGATTGTGGTCATGAGTTCCATAATTGTTATTTCCGAGTTTTCAATAAGCATGAGAGTGCCGTCAATTACCTCTCTTATATTATGAGGGGCCATGTTTGTTGCCATACCCACTGCAATGCCCGTTGATCCATTTATGAGTAGCTGCGGAAGTTTGGAAGGAAGCACCTCGGGCTCTTCCATAGATCCGTCATAGTTCGGCCTGAAGGGCACCGTTTCCTTATCGAGATCTGTCAGCATCTCCTCTGCAATTTTGCCCATGCGAACTTCGGTATAACGCATTGCTGCAGCCTCATCCCCATCAATAGATCCGAAGTTCCCCTGCCCATCGATTAAAGGATAACGAAGAGAGAAAGGCTGAACCATCCGCACTATACTGTCATAAACTGCAGTGTCCCCATGAGGGTGATATTTACCTAGCACGTCACCTACCACACGGGCGGATTTCTTGTAGGGCTTGTCATGAATAATCCCTGCCTCTTTCATGGCAAAAAGGATTCTGCGGTGAACAGGTTTTAAACCATCACGGGCATCTGGAAGTGCCCTCCCGACTATCACACTCATTGCATAGTTGATGTAGGAGCGTTTCATCTCATCGTCGATAAGGATAGCAGTAATCCCTGTCTTTTCGGAATTTGGTCCTTCGTCTTCAGGGTCTTCCGGATCAGGATAGGATACGGATATTTTTGATTTCTTTTCAGGATTTTTTTGTGCGAGAGCTGAGGCAATTTCCTCATTTTCCGACTCTTCACTATGCTCTTTCGGGATCAGAGTGGCCTGATAAGATTTTTTCACTTCAGCTTCTTGTTCTATTTCGTTTTCGTACTTTGCCATTTTAGACACCTCAGATATCCAACTCCACAACCTCTTTCGAGTGAGTTTCGATGAATTTCCGGCGTGGCTCCACATCATCACCCATGAGAATTCTGAAAATTTCATCAGCCAGGATCACATCCTCCAGTGTCACCTGCAAAAGGGTCCGGCTCTCAGGGTTCATAGTGGTTTCCCATAGCTGTTCTGGGTTCATTTCTCCAAGCCCTTTGTAGCGCTGGATTGTAAGTCCTTTGTCCCCGAGTTCTTTCTTCTTTTTTTCGAGCTCCCTGTCCGAATGTATATAGTACTCAGCTTTGCCTTTCTTTATACGGTAGAGAGGAGGCTGGGCAATATACACGTATCCAGCATCTATCAGGGGCCGCATGTAACGGAAAAAAAGTGTGAGAAGAAGAGTTCGTATGTGTTCTCCATCAACATCAGCATCTGTCATGAGAATGATCTTGTGATAGCGAGCACTCTCTAGGGTAAAATCCTCGCTGACACCAGTTCCAAAAGCAGTTATGAGGGAAATAATTTCATTATTTTTCAGGACCTTTGCAAGTCTGGATTTTTCCACGTTAAGAATCTTTCCTCTGAGAGGTAAAATAGCTTGAAAACTCCTGTCTCTACCCTGTTTTGCCGAACCTCCTGCCGAGTTTCCTTCCACAATATAAATTTCGCAATTTGCAGGATTCTTTTCCGAGCAATCCGCAAGTTTGCCTGGAAGGGTGCTAACTTCGAAAGAATTCTTTCTTCTAGTCAATTCCCTTGCCTTTTTTGCAGCCTCCCTGGCTCTCTGCGCCAGGAGAGCTTTTTCAAGGATAATGGTTGCAACCTTTGGATTTTCTTCAAAGTATTCCGCAAGCCCATCAGTTACAAGAGAATCTACTATTCCTTTGATATCGCTGTTTCCGAGCCTTGTTTTGGTCTGTCCCTCAAACTGAGGTTCCATGAGCTTAACACTGATGATTGCAGTCAAACCTTCTCTTACGTCATCACCTGTGAGCTTGGCATCTTCTTTGGAAAGTTTGTTAGCTTTAATATAGTCATTTGAAACCCTTGTCAGTGCAGTTTTGAAACCGATTATATGGGTTCCGCCTTCACGGGTATTTATATTGTTTGCAAAGGAGTACACGTTCTCTGCATAACTATTCGTGTACTGCATAGCAATCTCTACTATCATATCATCTCTTTGACGCTCAAAGTAAATCGGTTTTTCATGGAGAGACTGTTTTTTCTTGTTCAGGTACTCCACGAATTCAACTATCCCTCCTTGATATGCGAAAATCTCTTCCTGCCCTTCTGGACTTCTGAAATCCTTAAGTATTATGGTAAGACCCCGGTTAAGAAAAGCAAGTTCTCTTAACCTGTTAGAGAGNNGTACCCCTAATGTCTGAAGTTCCTATTTCCTGGACATAAGCCTCAGGTTTTCCACGGATATAGCGCTGAAAATACTTCTTGCCGTCTCTACTAACTTCTACTTCCAGCCATTCAGAAAGAGCATTTACGACAGAAACTCCTACTCCATGGAGTCCACCTGATACTTTGTATGTATTTTTGTCAAACTTTCCTCCGGCATGCAGAACGGTCATAACTACTTCAAGAGCTGATTTCTTGTGAAATGGATGAGGATCAATGGGAATACCTCTCCCATTATCCAGGACTGTCACACTCATGTCTGAGTTGATCGTAACTTCTACCTTAGTACAGAAGCCTGCAAGGGCTTCATCAATACTATTGTCTACTACTTCATAGACGAGGTGATGGAGTCCGCGACCATCTGTGCTTCCTATGTACATGCTGGGACGTTTCCGGACAGCTTCCAGGCCTTCCAGAACCTGGATGTTCGAAGCATCATAAACCTGTTTATCACTCATTTTGGGTTATTCTCCATAAAAATATGATAATTATCTGAATTATGCAACATTTCGCTTTTTTTAAAAA
>PMJC01000335.1 GCA_003157235.1 Methanosarcina sp. | reverse complement strand
GCAGTTTGATTATTCAAAATACCCTTTTGACAGGGAAGATGTGTGGATCGGGATATTGAGTAATGATTCTGCAGAAAACGTCTTGGTTCCGGACTTTGATTCCTATAATAACTTGATTCCAGAAAGCCTTCCAGGTTTTGGATCCTCTTTCGTACTTGAT
Organism: Methanosarcina sp.; assembly: GCA_003157235.1. GTDB lineage: Archaea > Halobacteriota > Methanosarcinia > Methanosarcinales > Methanosarcinaceae > Methanosarcina. The sequence goes on along the minus strand of PMJC01000335.1, from coordinate 6,029 downwards.
GGCTGGAAGCCGCAAAAAACCTTTTCCAGTTACAGGGTTAATTCTAATAATACCAATATTGGGTTAGGGAACTTTGCAAATTCTAATACACCCGAATTTCACTTCAACATTGATTTCAAAAGGAACTTTAAATCCCCCTTTAATTCCGATCTTCTACCCGTAATAGTAGTAGTCGTTCTTCTATTTGCAACCCTTATGACAATTACCAAGGGTGAAAACAAAATTCATTTCGGATTCAGTTCTCATGGAGTCCTAGGCTACTGCACCTCAATTCTTTTTACTCTTATCCTTGCCCACTCTTCTCTCAGAGCTAGAATTTCCATAAGTGAGATCATCTACCTGGAGTATTTCTACTTTGTAAATATACATTGCAATTTTGATTATTTCCTTGAATTTAATAGCTTTTGCGTCAAATCGGAGTATCCCCTTCATTGATGTAAAAAACAACATGTACATGAAGGTATTTATATTGGCCTGTCATCATGGGAATTCTGTTGTTCATCACGCTTTTGAATTTTTATTGACAGGTATATGCCATTTGGATTCTCAAGAAGCTGTTTTGTTAAATATGTACTCAAAAATGATACAAAAGGATTCCAATTAATTAAGGAATCAATTTCAGTAAATTTGTATCCAACGGAGTAAAGATATTTATATTATTCTCCAAAAGCAATGTTAATAAGAGTTTTTCATGAGTAAAAATTATTGTTAAGATTTTTAAATTATCCAATACTCAATTGCAGATGAGTTTCTCGAAATTCTCAACAGTAGTTTCTTGAAATGAATACAGTTAATCTTTTCCCTTTTTGAACTCAATATCAGATGCCAACAAATCTGTCGAAAAATTGATTTATGCATGATCATATATATTACCATCATTTTCAAGGCAATTTTCATGAAAAATTGAGTCTATTCTGCTAAATAAACGTCTTTAAGGGCTTGTCCTAGAACAGAATCATTAAGGCAAATTATACTGATTTGTGGATAATAGTCTTCCATTTAGAAGGGTTTCAAAGTACTGAAAATAAATATAATGGTGGATGTCAGTGAAACCAAGATATTGATAAGCGTTTATTTTGCTACTATAGGATGAGCTAAATTGTACTTCCAAAATTTTAGCAGCACTTCATCAATCAATGTTACAATTTCGAGTTTTTCTTAGATATCTGAATAAATTCCGTGGTGATCAATGGTAAGTGTTGTAACAAGCATAAGAAAATATTAATCAAGATTCTATACTTTAAATTTTTATATATTTATATGAAAATGACCAAATTGATCAACATCTCAGAAAATCGTTTAGCATGTCAAAGTTCCATTTTTATAGCTCAACGGTATATCACAATATATAGGATTTGTGCAGAATAATCTTTAAGTACAAATGCATAATCTTTAAGTACAAATGTATATTAAATATTGATTAAAAATAAATAATTAATCAATAATTGAATATCTTGTAGAAGGGATCAGCTTGATAAATAAGCAATTTACGGTACAAGAAGCGAAGGCAGTTGGGGATGAGCTGGAAATAAAATGGGATAAGTTCGATGTCGACCAATTTCGCAGGGGCATGGATGTAGAGTTGGAACACGGAACTAGAGACCCCTTGACAAACGTTACTAATGATGATCCTATAATGACAGGAAAAATCGCTTTGGCTCATTTGAATGAGTTTTCGGATTACTATGACAGGCTGAAAGAGATGGAGGAAGAAGCTGAGGAGTTCTGGGATAAAAAATGAAAATCAAGCTTTATTGAATGCGGTATTATTCTCATTACTATTATAATTACTACTTTTATTTTCTTTGAAATGATATTAACCTGCGTTTTTCCAAGCATTTCTTATTTATAAAATAAAAACCGATTTAATCCGTGTTACTCTGTTAACAACACGACATTGTCAAGTTAAGATACTTTTTGTTACCCTGAGAGTCTGATGATCACGAATATCCAGTCCTTTTTTGGGGAATTAAGTGAATAACGCCTTTTTTGTTTTCGGGTAATGCTCCAAATCATAGCTTATTTATAAAATGAGTCTGTTTTTGACACCTTGGTCAGAGATGGTGCCCTCAACCACAGGGGATGAGATAAGCATTTGAATAAAACAGCTTTTTCAATGGCTATGGTTAGATCATCTATCACACAACGTTAGTGACTGAGTATATGGTACTTTATGTTCTAAAATGAGCGAATTAAAAAGGACTGGATCTCATTTTCTTACACTGTTTGCTTTGAGACAGGTCAAAAAATTTGTCCGTTATATCTTTAGGTTGGAATACTTAAAAAGGGGGAACTAATCATCTCATAAACCACCTAACCTAGTCTGTCAGAGAAAGTGATTTGGAGTATCAAATTAAGAAATATAAGGCTCTTCGCTATCTCGAATGTAATTTAAGATCACTTTCTAAATGCGACACAATATATGTAATATTTTGGAACAGTTATTTAGGGAAATCACATTCATGATCTATGCTTATTCATTTATATAATTACTTTCCAACTGAATAATTATTTTCAACTGTAACGTCGATTGTACTTGATTTTGTACCTCATGCGTGTAATCTAATCAGTTGAATGCTTATACTATTGATTTTCGGCTAAATCGCATAAGACCTGCTTAATTAAGAATATCATTTATTCTAAATTCGATATTTATAACAAACCGTGGCCAAAGTAAAAATATAAGGTAATTTTTATAATAATCCCAATACAGACGGAATATGTAAAATTAATCATTGTACCGGCTAAAAAATATAGTGTATTTTCACTTTTCATGTCTTCAGCTCTAACGATCGTTTTTGCGGTGAATATAATCGCTAAAGCTGTGTAAGCATCCAGGATTATTAAAGTTGGTATAAGTAAATTTTCACATTTACCAACTATTAACACCAGTATCTCTAATTTTTGAATCAGCAGGGATAACATCTTCTTGAACTTCGTTTTTTCTTTTTGTTGAAACATACGACAAAATGAACTTAAGAACATACCCACTTGTTAAAATCAGAAATAAATAACATATTGAGATCAGCAAAACAACTTGCCAATAAGTATGTATATAGTCTGAAAGATTTTCAAAGCCCATCTAAATCTCCTTTGTTCAAGATGAAATCATTATAGAGTTCAAGCACATGATTTAATTCCTCTTCCATTAAATTAATTTCTTCCCAGTTAATTTTTCTAAGAGAATCCGAAACAGCTTGCTGGGTTATTGACAATTCATCTGCTACAAGAACCTGTTTTTTATGTACAGTGTAATTTTCTGTTATTTGGTTTCTTCTCGGTGTCCACCTAGCCTTATAAAAAATTAAAAGATTTATCTGCCCTTTTAAGAGTGGGGCAATAATGGCGTTCCCTGTATCAATGTCAAATAAAAAACTCGATTTTTTCAATTTCATAATTCTATCTGCTGCTTTATGCATTACTGGGCCATCCATTTTTTCTACATTCTTTGAATCCACTGCAGTATCAATAAACCCATATACTACAGTAAAGCGAATCTTATGCGGAGAAATTGATTTCTGGATTATGGTGATTATTTTGTAAATGCTGGATATCTTCTTCAAGACACCTTCAATTTCATCTATACCCTTTATTATTTTTAAATTTCCATAGATATCTTCTTCAAAGTTATTATTTATGCACTTGCAAACAGATTCCAATTTATATTGAAATTCATCCCTGTCTTTTATTTTTCTGGAATCTATAATATCACCTTGTACAACAAACAGTTTTTTTCCCATAATGATACAACGCCATCATTTTCTTTTTTTACTTATAATTAAGAATAAAAGTTAATTACTTGTAATAAATAATACAAGTTAATTTGCTTGTAATTAATTATACAAGTAAAATTATGCGCAATTAATAATACAATTTATTATATATGTAATATTTGAGTACAATACTCATATTTGTATATTCTTTTCTTTCTCAATGACAACCTTTTTTATCCTTAACGTTGCTATTCTACTCAGTTCCTTCAGTTAGAATTCTCAATCCAATAATTTCTTTAGGTTTATGGTTTTGCAAAAAAATCGGCACACTACTTTTTCTACAACAGGCTTATATTCTGAAAATCGCAAAATATATATTGTTAAGCATGCAGAATATCTCGGGCTTAAAATGTTGGAACTTAAATTTGTACGTAACAACCCCGATATAGTTTCGAGGGCTCTTATTGACAGAAACATGGGCACAGAGCTTATAGATAGCCTCCTTAAGTATGATGTGGAATGGAGAGAATATCTTGGCGAAGGTGATAAGCTAAAGCATAAGCGTAATGTGGTCACCCGTGAGATAGCAAATCTTAAGAAAGAAAATAAAGATGCCTTATCAAAGATAAACGAAATGCAGGGTATCAATGATCTTATAAAAGTGCTAGATGAAAAGATACGGGACTGTAAATCAAAAATAAATGAAATAATGCTTAGCATTCCCAATATCCCATCATCGACGACTCCAATAGGCAAGAACGAGAACGATAATCCAGTTATAAGGGTTATTGGAGAGCCAAGAAAATTTATGTTCACTCCAAAGCCTCATTGGGAGATAGGAGAGGCACTGGATATACTTGACTTTGAGAGAGGAGCAAAGATAGCAGGCCAGGGCTTTACAGTTTATAAAGGTATGGGCGCAAAACTTGAAAGGGCGCTCATAAATTTCATGCTTGATGTACATACAACGCAGGGTTATTTAGAAATATTCCCTCCTGTGCTCATAAACGAAAAAGCCATGACAGGCACAGGACAGTTACCAAAGTTCAAAGAAGACATGTACGCATGCTCTGACGGCTATTATCTTGCACCGACCGCAGAAGTTCCTGTAACTAATCTTTTCATGGATGAGTACATGGAAAAGTTGCCAGTATTTCTTACAGCATATACCGCCTGCTTCAGACGTGAGGCAGGAAAACATGGTCAGGATACAAGAGGCATTGTTCGCCAGCATCAGTTCAACAAAGTTGAGCTCGTAAAGTTTGTAAAACCAGAAACTTCCTATGATGAACTGGAGAAGCTCACTGTTGATGCAGAAGAGATTCTCAAACTCTTGAAAATACCATATCGTGTCGTAAGCCTTTGCACAGGAGACCTGGGATTCTCAGCGGCAAAGACTTATGATATCGAGGTGTGGGTACCTGCGCAAAAAAAATATCGAGAGATATCATCTTGCTCGAATTTCGAGAACTTTCAAGGTAGAAGGGCGAATATTCGCTTCAGAACTTCCGAAGGCCCACAGTTCGTCCATACGCTTAACGGATCAGGCCTAGCTGTCGGCAGGACCGTCGTTGCGATACTGGAGAACTACCAACGTGAGGACGGCAGCGTAGAAATACCAGAGATCCTTAGACCTTACATGAGCAAAATTGAAATAATCAGCAAAGAAGCTTGAAACTGTAGAGGATACTGATTTACCTCTAATTTTTTCCTTTTTATAATCTTAGGTGATCCAGCTGAACTAAGATGTCAAAAAGTTGATCATGTAAGCTGCAGGGGAAAATGCCTACATTCCGATTGAATATCTACTTGTAGGTACGATAAAAGTATAAATTATAATTAAATTTAATTTAGTATTATACTTCTTGAATACTATAGTACTAGCTTAAATTAATTGGTATTAATATTATGTAGTTCTGATATCATGAATTATAATAGATGTGTGCCTTTGCTTATCAGTCAATAAATGACTTAATCTCAGCCTGTACAGTGTTTTTTTAATTAACCAGTGGGAGGCATCCTTCTCAAGAAAATGGCTTAAATCGCCTCACAATCAGCCATTTTTGACTTCGAGCTCTACTCAAATTCTATGACATTGTTACCACCTATAGAACAGGAAATGTTAGTATCTTGTCGTCATTTTCTGTGAATTTTAGGATATTTTGTAGAAATATTTTATATTTTTTTAGACATTGAAAGCATCAGCTATTTGAATGATATAGGCTTTGAAACTGGTAAAGGGTACTGTTATTGGGTTTGATGCAATCTATATTGATGCTCATCATGTACATCTTTTCGTTTGTTCTGACCAAAATA
>PMJC01000423.1 GCA_003157235.1 Methanosarcina sp. | reverse complement strand
GTTATCAAGAGGATGGCTTTTAGTGGAAATTACAGTGACAAATGTAAATAGTGCAAGCAAAATAAAACCTATAAGACCAAAAAACAAGGTCTTATATTTTACATATTAACCGCATTTATCTTACTTGGTTTACTTATTTCTCCAGCAGCTACGGCGATTGAATGGAATATTTCGCCATCCAATCCGNNGTAACTTTTGAAAAAACGGTTCCCGTCTCCGAAGGGACATTTGAATATGTTCTTGATTGTGTACAAATTCCTGGGGGATTTAACAATCGCTTTACAGTTGAAGCCAGAGAAGCCAAAGACCTAAACGTTAGATTGAAAATGCTTACCTGGTTGACGAAAAGCTCAACGGCATCCGGAGGCACTGCAACGATTTCCCAGTCAAGTGTTCCTCCAGGAACCTACACAATAAGGATCGATGGGGATGCTAATGAAGGGGCTTCAAATGTAAACCTGAAAATCACAGTTTTTCAGGGCATAGAATCTAATTCCAAAGGAGATTTCAGTTACTCTTACAACACGAATGCGATTCCTCCTGGGGATTTTATAATAAATGTAGGGGGTATCACGAAAACAGTAACCATCAAGTCTGAAGAAAAGGTTGTTTGAGATTTAATTAAAGTTAAATGCCTTTAAATTTTTTTAAGATACTTTTTTCGAGATCCTTTTTTTCAGCATTTCCCAGTTTCTTGCGTACTTTTTTTTCAGTTCATAAATTTTTAGCTTTGAGACTGTCCTAAAGGAGATGAAGCTTTTTCTAAATATTTCTGCACTATGGTTTTAGAAAAAAACTTTATTAACCGTTATGTATTTTCAACCAGTGATCGATATAAAAAGAAAAACGATGGTAATAATGCCATTCCGCCTAAAACTTTTAACCATACCGGAAAGTATGTTGTCCATCCATATCTTTTTGCCTCTGATGGCATAATGACAATCCATGCAACAAACACTAAATATAATATGGATAGTAAATACTTATCCCATTTTTATTGGTTGTCCCCCCTGGCATTTTAGATCTTTCTGCCAGCAACGCTGGATCATTTCGATACAAATAAATACCAATTGTTAGACTCATCGCAATAAACCAGATGATAAAAATCCAACCTTCTATCCAGAACCAATCACCTGCAAGGAAAAGGATTACTGCTGGAAATAGTAAAATAAAAAATATAGTATAGATAATTTGGCCAGCAGTCAATTTATTTTTTCCATTTGCCATGATGAAATCCTCATTAATGAGTTAATTTTTGATAGAAGCTCTTTTTCAACATTTTTAGATAAATAATCATTTCTTTATTTGTAAAACCCTAAGTAGTTCATGTGATAACCAAATATTCATAACAATGTATTAAATATATTCTATGGTTATCCATTGGTTCTTCGGTCTGAAGGTCAGTGGTTCGTATGCATCCACGGGAAACTCCCACGTGCCTTATTCTGATCTCTACTCTAACCAGCCGGATATGCTATTTATTTTTGACAGGGAAACTTGTGAGAATTGACGGTTGTGCATTAACCTTGCACTCGCGTACACAAAATTTATATTTTTTTTCCCAGGCAAATTTCGTGAAAAGAGAAAAGTAATTTTAGATTCTGCAACTTTTTAAAAAATATTGTGTACTAAGTTTGCACGAGCGTACAAAAATTCTAATTTTATTTTGATAATTTTATAAAGAATTGAAAATTTACGTTAGACTTACTAATTCTTGAAAAAGATCGGTTGTGCATAAACTTCACAAAACTTCGTACAAAAAATTTTAGATATCTATATCCCTGATAATTGGTGCGAGGGGTGCGATTCGAACCACGAGTTTATACGGAAGTAGACCCTCAACCTATCGCCTTTGGCCTGGCTGGGCAACTCTCGCAAATTGAAAGATTGTTTTTATCTTCGTATATCTGTATTTAGATTTGTTTTACTGCTAAAAATTTATTCTCTTTTTATTGAATCTTCTAAAAACATTTAGTCCTGTATGTTGGATCTTAAGTCTGGCGCCTTTGACCGGACTTGACAGCCCTTACATAACGAAATAATAATTAAAGAACCTGGAGAAACTTTTACAAAAAAGCCTGTAAAGATGATTGAAAGTTTGAAGTTAAAAGATTAAAAAAATTCAGTGCAAGAGGTGCGATTGAACACACGAACTCCTACGAGAATGTACCATATCTTTAACTTATGAATTTTATAAAATATTTTAAGAGTAGTAGTTTAGACACTGTATATAAGATTATACCAGGTTCTGTTCTTTGATTGCTTTGGACAGAAGGCTACTGATATAATTTCTTAGAAATATTTCTACATTTTTTCCTTAAGGTATAATTATAGCCATGACAATATATATTACTAGCCCTATTCCGTCGAATAGAGTCAGAGCTACAAAAGCAAATCTTATCAGAGTAGGATCAATTCCAAAGTACTCACCTAGTCCTCCGCAGACTCCAAGGAGTTTACGGTCAGTCTTGCTCTTGGTCAAACGTTCCTCCATAGTGTAAAAAGTTCTTTTTTTATCTCTGAATTCTTTTTGAGGCTTTTGTACAGTTTCTTCGGTTTTTTCAGCAGCTTTTTCATCGGTTTTTTTCTCAGATTTTGCCCATAATTTATTTTCATAACCAGTTTCAAATTCCTCTAGAGCTTTGAAATCACTTTCTTTCGGTTCTTTTCTTTTCTGGAATGCAGAATCTCTAATTATCTCCTTTTCGTCGATTTCTCTCTCATATTTAATTCCAGATTCCTTCCTAAAATCAGATTTTGGAATCCCTGGAACTTCAAAGAAGTTCCCTTGAGTTTTTTCAGTTTCATTTTTTTCTTGAGAATCTGAATTTGTGTTCATATTGATGATTCCATTCCTGAGGATTTATACTATTAGGGTGCTCTCTCCATTTTCTTCACTATTCTTATTTCATCCTTCAATTTCAGCAATATTTGGGGCAATTGTACCCTTTTAACTGTGGGAAATTTAGTATAACATCAGGATGAGTATTAAAATTTGAAAAACTTATCTCCAAGTATTCGGAAAGCAGTTTTCTCGCAGCTCCCAGGGTTGGACTTGCACTATCTTCATTTTTAGGTAGATCCACTCCAGCAGGATTCATTTTCGAGGGCCCTAGGAAAATCATTCTCTCATGAAGAGCTACATTAATACTTTCCAAGAAACTAGCAACCATTGTATAATTGCTGCAGTGATCACCGAATTTGCAAGAAAGAAAACAACACCTATGTTCGAACTCTTTCACTTGGCTACTAGACTTGCAGCAAGAAAAATCAAAGCTTTTGAGCATGGTAAATAGGGGTTCCAACAAAAAGCATTCCCGAATTAGCCTAAGGCTGTCACCCAGGTAATTCTGTATGAGCTTAGGGAATTTGATAGAAACTGATAACAGCAAACAGCCAGATAAGCATCCGTTTCAAGATATCTCATTGCAGCTTAATACAAGAATATTTTATCCTTTTAACAATCTGTTCTTTTATGGACTTTATTTAAGTCGATTAAATTTCTTTTGACCAACTTAATTTGAGCATAATAATATAAAAGAATACTTTAGAATAAGTTATACCTAAGAGATTTATTCAAACCCCCTAAATAAAGCTGTTTTTGAGGGTCATTGAGAGATCCATTCCAATATTCCCTAGTATTTTAGCTTCAGCAATCTACTATAAAGACTACCAGTTTATCTCCTTGAAAGGATTTTTGAATTTTTTAATAATATTATAGGATATAAATTTATTCTGCTACCATAATTAGAGAAAAAATAGATTGTTTCTTGGATTTAGAAGATTTTGAAAATGTAATTAGGAGATGTTAATAACTTATCCTGTTGTCCATTGTTATGAAAGAGGGTTGAAAATCAAGAAAGAAGGATATTAACTTCATGTAACTTCCAATGACTAATACACATGTTATCTTTCATGATCCAAAAAAAGGATATTAAACAGTTAAACCTACAGGAATTTTGACTAAGTTTAAAGGAATAACAGTTCATGGCAGGTGTAAATCCTACAACAGTTATAAATGAGTTCACGCTCTTTGCAATGCTCGTTTCCAGAAAGAACTTAATGGAATTGAAGAAAATTATAAACAGCAATGTCTAAAGAGATGAATGAGCTTTTAACAGAGATGAAAAAATAAACTGTGAATTCAAAGAGCAAATTTAAGAGTTGAACCTTGAGCGAATTAAAGCGCTGAAAAAAAGGTTCAATTCCGTAGTCTTGGAAGGAATTGAAGAAAATTCACCTTTTCTAAACCCTAAAAACAAGAAAAGACGATGCAAATTCAAAAAAAGAAGCAATGGATCTACTTGGTAGGTTTATATAATGCAAAGAAAAAATCCAGAGGTTCTTTACAGATCTGAAAGTTCCATTTGAAAATAA
>PMJC01000376.1 GCA_003157235.1 Methanosarcina sp. | reverse complement strand
GTCTCTGAGTTCCGGAAGCCCATAGTTTGATGTATAAGAAGTCTGCCCTTTTTCCAGAGAATGGATGCACATCTCACGAATGTGCCAAGGAGTAACGAAATCAGGTTCTCCTACTCCAAGGGAGATTATGTCTTCAAGTCCGGAAACCATATCAAAAAAACGCCGTATTCCTGAAGGTGGGATATTCTTAACAGCTTCCGCAATAAATTTTGAAGAATCGCATGGAAATCTCAATCAAGCACCCCTTTGAAAAATTATATTAGCAGGATGTAAATGTAAAACTGGAGAGGAGCAGGCTTTAAGCTGTTTCGTATTAAAATGAAACTGGGAGCCTTTTGATCGTCTCAGGTTCGTAAAGGATAACCCCATTTTCTTTATATGTCTTCAGCACAAAGTGAGTTGACGTACTCTTTACCTGATCAAGAGTTGCAATTTTTTCTGCCACGAAAAAAGCAACATCCTTCATCGACTTTCCTCGGACAGTAAGAGATATATCATAGTCCCCAGATAATAGCCTGACAGACCTTACTTCCGGAAATTTATAAATCCTTTCTGCAATTGCCTGATAACCCTGGCTACGCTCGAGAGTAACCTTCAGTTCAATCACGGCATAAACATAATTTTCCCCAACAATGTCCCAATTAACGATGGTTTTGTAGTGCCGGATAACTCCTGTTTCCTCAAGTTTTGCTATCGTCTGGGAAACTTCCTGTGCAGATATATCTATCAGGGCTGCAATTTCTTCCGGACTTGCNNCAACAGTGAAAAAATTCACCAAAAAATCCTCGCTTTCAATATTGAGTTCTACAAAATTACTCAATCAATACAGCATTTACAACTCCATCTTGCCCTGGTCTGCTCGTAACTCTCGCAGTTCCGATAGGAGTCCTTATGACAGAGCCTTTTGTTAGGATGTTACGCCTTACATAGTGTTTATTTGCAGCATTGTCGACAACTGTTTCAATAGTAACAGAAACTGTTTTTCCGTTTTTTTGATTGGTTATGTTTGCAACATTACATTGGAGAAGCCTAACCTTCCTATTGCCTCCCATTACCGGAACATTTTTTCTTTTTATTTCACTTATGCGGGTATCCGCAGATTCGCGACCCATTTCAAACTTACGCTTCCCGCGAGCGACAATAACTTTCCCACCGGTCACTTTTCTTCTGGAGCTACCTTGCCATCTCATATTAAAACCTCATCCTTTTATTGAAATTTTAAAATCATGGAGATCATGATCTTTTGAATTTATCAAAGCAAAAGCATACTTAAAAGTAGCTTAATTGTCTTTATTATATATTAATACATTAACTGGGGTACTTGACTAGCATATTTGCTATGGACTTATCAATACAAATAGGATAATATAAGAACTTTGCGATCAAACGGTTTTGAAATTTTCTCCTTTTTCCATCTCTATATACGCTTTCTGTATCTACGAATAAAAACTCAAAAATTCATAAATATATCAATAGAGGATTTAGAGAATATAAGTGATGTTTTAATCCAAAAACAATTTTGCTTCGAAACTCTTTTTAATTTCTTCATGTTCTCATAAACAAAAATACCTAATTCAGATCCGAGATTTTACTTCCACTAACAATCTATTCAATAAGCATTTTCTAGTGATTTAAGTTCTTTTAATCTTCAAGGCTCAGTGTATGAGACCATTTTTCAATTATTTTGCTTTTCTGATGATGTCTTCACCTTGCAATTATTAGCTTAATCCAGAATTTTTCATTTACATCTTGAACTCGCTGTCCAATGAATCATTCTTATTTAATTCTGTATGCACCTATTTCCTTTCCTGATCCATTATTAATTCCTCCATTGATATATCCCCAATGCTCTCTGGAAAACTCGGTCTATCACCAGACCGTGCTTTGCATGTTGTAATTAACGTATTCTCTACCAGGGAATAATTATCCTTGATAAGTAATCAAGAATGGCACTGACTTACAAACCTAGAAGGAGTTCTCATTCCACTATATGCACAATAGATCTGCTACATTCACACTCACATCGACACTATATCCTTCTATGTTTCTTTTTATTCTCTTAGAGTGTCAGATCCATACTAAGTAAATAATTATTGATTATATTATAAAAATTTTTATATTGTAATCAGTTTTATGACTGTTAAGATATCAAGATCCAAACTTATTTTAATTAAATACCATACAACTTGCTGAGGGGATAGAAACTTTCCCAAGAACTTTTATTAAATAGTTGATATATATTTTAAGCTACCTTTGCATTATAAAACGATAACTACGTATAAAAATATTGTGTAAAGAGAATAAGATGTCAAATCGTTTTGCGTGAGGTATCGGGAAAAATTTCATTGGGATATTAGCATTATCATCTATTTGAAATATATATGCTTTAAAATTGATAAAAGTATAGTTTTGATTGTTCTACAATAAGCAATATGTTATTATGTACATCTTTTCGTTGGTTGAACCAAAATATTTCCCATTAAGGGTGATGAATATTATGAAAAGTATTACAGCAAACCAAATCTTTAAAGAACACTCTGAAGTTAAAAAACATTTGTCAGGTGGTGAACTGTGGAATTATGGAGGTTATATTGGAACTATTGGGATGGAACTACTTCCAATTTGATTAAAAACTATTTTGAAGATAAAGGAAACCATGAAGAAAAAGAATAATATAAGCAAATGAAAATATTTAAATTTGAATAATTTATTTATATCCAGAAAATGGCACAAAAATACCATTTTCTTGCATCTGAGGCAACACAGAAAATCGATTTCATTCATCGACATTATAGATAAGAATAAATGGTCTGTATAGAAAATTACTTTTGAATGATATGAGTAAAACAATAATGTTGATGAGCATTAATTGTGGAAGGGGAATAGTATAAGCTTCCGTACAGCTAAAAAACGATAGATTCAGCAATAATTAAAATGATTTTATCAAACAAGTACATTTGGGCAGATTTATCGACATGACTTTATCCATTTTTACAACTTTTTTAAATAATTATATTTATAAATAGTTTTAACCTTTAGTAACTTCAAATTCGTAAGTCATATAATAAAAAGTATATGACCCAGTTATTTTCGTAGAATCTGCAGCAGCAAAAAACCTCTGCATCGAGAACCTTATTCTTCGTTCTGCAATGCTTCAGCTTTTTACTTAAAAATTATATATGCAGATGTAGCCATGGATATCTCTTTAAGCATTAAAGCGAAAAACATCTTTTTGACTAAAAATCCACATGAAAAATTTAGAAATTAAAAGTAATAATTCATAAATTAAAAGTAATTTTTGTACTTATGCTCTTATCCATCAGTTATTGATCAATATTATGAAAACGAGTACATTGCCTGCTTTTTGATAAAACATAACGAAAACCCTTTCGAAAGTTTTTCGCAACTCCCTGGGACTAACTAATCCTAAATATTGGCAAAAAAAATAATTGATTAAGTTTTATTAGTGAATTTTTAACCCCGATTAACTGTATTAGTATTTAGACTTGATATATTTATAAAATTATATGTAATAAAACCATTTTTTATATGTTTCTATTCTAACAAACCAACATCTACCTTGAAATCTTTCAGGGCTTCGAAATCGAGAGTTGCAAAATAATCTTCAATAGTTTCAGGTCTCCTTATCTGCACAACGCTTCCATCTCCTCTTAAAAGAAGTTCAGCAGAACGGAGTTTTCCGTTGTAATTGAAACCCATGGAGTGCCCGTGAGCTCCAGCATCGTGAATTGCAAGGATATCACCAATTTCGATCTCAGGAAGGAGCCTATCGACAGCGAACTTATCATTATTTTCGCATAGAGAACCAGTTACATCATACTTATGGATAGCATCTTCCTTTTCTTTACCTAGAACGGTTATATGGTGATAGGCTCCGTATATTCCAGGGCGCATCAAATTGGTCATACAGGAGTCCATTCCAACATAATCCTTATAAGTATGTTTGAGATGCCTTACCTGGGAAATAAGGTAGCCATAGGGACCTGTGATAACTCGGCCACATTCCAGGAAGACTTTGAGTGGAGATCGTCCTTTTGCAGTGATTATGGAAGCATAGGATTCGTTGACACCTTCTGCCACAGTTTCAAAGGAGACTGGATCCTGATTTGGCAGATAGGGAATTCCTATGCCGCCACCAAGGTTCACAAATTCAAAAGTTATATCTAGTTCCTTTGAGATTTCAACTATGAGTTCAAAAAGGATTATTGCGGTTTCCACAAAATAACCAGGGTCTAGCTCATTCGAGGCAACCATCGTATGCATTCCAAAACGCTTAACTCCCCTATCTCTGAGTATGCGGTAGCCTTCAAAAAGCTGGTCTCTCGTAAGTCCATATTTTGCCTCTTCCGGTTTTCCTATGATGAGATTTCCTCTTTTAAGAGGACCTGGATTGTACCTGAAGCAGATAACTTTCGGAAGTCCGGCATATTTTTCTAGATAATCAACATGGTTTATATCATCAAGGTTAATGTAGGCCCCAATATCTCTTGCCTTTATAAACTCTTCGAAGGGAGTGTCGTTTGAGCTGAACATAATATCTTCACCAATTAGTCCCACTTTTTCAGCAAGGATTAACTCAGGCAGGGAACTGCAATCCACACCGAAACCTTCTTTTTTGAGAATTTTGAGAATAAAGGGGTTTGGAAGAGCTTTTACGGCAAAAAACTCCTTGAAGCCTGGAACTTTCCCGAAGGCTGCTTTCATTTTTCTGGCATTTTCCAGAATAGCTTTTTCATCATAGATATGAAAAGGGGTAGGATGCTTTTTAATTATTTCAAGAATTTTCTCTTTGGTGAAGGGAAGGTCCTTTGAAACCATATTTTTACCTTTTACCTGATTTTTTTATTAATGGAATTTATATCAAATTGAACTTTTACTCCTTTATTAGTTTTTCCTTTATTCTAGCATTAAAGTACAAAAACCCCATTATTTATAGTGAAAAATTATTTTAGAAATTAATTTTTGAGTTAACAAAGAAAACTGAGGTTATTGTAGAAAATTTCGATAAACTCTTATACATTTGAATTTTGGAGAGTTTAAATCACTCAACATTGAGTTTTTTTACTCATGAAAAATCTTATTGATTTTGCTCTTCAAGATGAATATACACTTCTTCAGTTAGTTGCAGACAAACTTGTGAAATTTATTCCTGTAAATATTTCGAACATGTTTATACCCAGCATCAACTTCTTGTTCTGGTTTTATTGAAGAAGTATATCAGCATAGGATATCGTGATTTTGTATATTTTATTGACCTAATGAACGATATAAAAGATAAACTCAATCATTAATAAAATTCCCCATTTCACCATCCTTCAAAAGTTTGTACTCAGAATTCCCTCTTCTCTGTTTAATCGTATTTTGTCGAAAACTTTAAAGTTTTTTTTACTCACATTGATAAATGATCTCTATTATGGCAGTTGGTACAACAGGATTTACAAGTTCCTATACAAGTTATTATTATTCACACAGAACAGGGAAGCTACGAAGGAATTTCTTGAAAACTTCAATATCAGTCGGCATAGCTAAAAAGGTAGTATTGGGATGGAAAATTAGTCAAAAAACATATCATTAAATCAAACATATAAATACTCTGATAAGACGATCAAATAGGATAAGAAAATCTCAATGTTATGTGATGGGTAAAGGGAGGGAACAGTTTGATTCTCTGGGATTTTAAATTTGAATTCGTAAGCTAAACCAGACTTTAGAGCAAAACTATCCATGTAAATAGCCTCTATCTAGAATTATTCTTGCAAATGACTTCTTTTAACTCTAGGATTTACAAAGTTGAACTGAGAATCAATAGCATTAAATCTTTAATTGTACAAAATTCAAGTTCAAGCCACAACGTTTATTGGGTGTGATCTTATACTTTAAATGCGTAAGTCATAATATTATCGTGTTTACTATCTAACGATCTATATGTATAATTTATGATATTACTACAGTCCTCATAGTAAAACTCATCATGTTATCAAATGGGTAAAATGGATTTATGATCAAGTATCAAAATTTTCTCACTGATCTTCAAATTAGAGGCGAAGCATGGAAAATACAAAAGAAAAGGAATAAAGAAAAAATTTTCCCATATCTTTCCATCTTTTTCGTGATTATATAATTTCAAGCAGCTTAAGCGTAAGTAATTTCAAAAATTATTTGGTTTTACTTAATAAGTTCTTTAAATTGTTCCCCTTCAATAATCTTTTAACGTAGTCGTTTTTCTTTGCTTTTGTTTGATATATGAGTCAAACTCGACGATTTTTTTTAAATTAATGTTTGATTTATACTTGTTGTTGACGAGAGAATATGTAGAGCAAGTCTTTTTTTATACCAAGCCATTGAATTTTGGGGATTAATTTCAATTGCTTTGTCA
>PMJC01000333.1 GCA_003157235.1 Methanosarcina sp. | reverse complement strand
AAATTTGAGGTATGTAGAATCTCAACATAAATGGAAAATGTATAGACTTGCTTGAAGCTAAAAAGGAGTTAACAGGCTCAAAATGTGTATGACTTGAAAGAATTTCTGCTGATGCTCTAACGCAAACATTTGCGTTAGAGCAAGTAACTCTGCGTCCTTTGTACTATTTTCACAGAGTATGAGAATTTGGGTTATGCAGATTGCAATTTGGAAATAAAAAGCTTATACACAAACCAGTTTTGAGCGTGTGAATATGGTAGAATTGATGTGGCAAGTTCATAAGATAGAATTCAGGAAGAAAAATAAAAGAGAAGAAAAGTGAACCAAATATTTAATAAAGTTAAAGACCCAAAAGGTAATATATTAGGGATGAATCAGCTAAAAAATTTACAAAGATAAAGAAATATTGAAGTTTCCCACAAAATAGAAAGATTCGGTCATTATAATTTGAAATAAACAAATAACGTTCTTCTATTATTTTAAAAATCAAGGAATATTTTCGAGCCTATAAATTCATACTTTCTGATCAAAAATGAGATTTATCCTGAATACCCGGAAGGAAGAAAATATGTTGCAACCGGATCAATGGCGTTGAATTTGTATGCACTTGAATGCTAACTACAGCCATGAGGCTTATACAATCCGGCGGAAACGAAATAAAAGGCTGAAACACACTGCCATTTCAGTCCATATAACCTTAAAACAGGAAAGGAAATTGATGTTCTTTAAGCTCGATCAGGCATATGGGCACCGCCTTTTTCAGGCCATCGCCTTACTTCAAGCAGCATGTAAGCTTATGGGGAGATCTTTAAGCTGAACGCAGATAAGAAAGCGGGATGAGAAGGAAGAAGTAAACTGTAAATACAGAATTTTCAGACACAAGCAAAAAATATTTTACAATGGAAGGATTTAATTATGAAAAATTATCATAATGTGGGGTTATATGGAAACTGTTAAAAAATATATGGGCAAAATTACTCAAAATCTTGACGTAATTCTTGGTGTCATGGGATGCATTTTGGGGATATTGATTATTTCTTTATATTATTTGATAAACTTAAACCAGAAAGACATCGGAGTCGCTATTCTAGCTTCCTGTCTAATTTATATAATTTTTAGAAAGAAATTTAAAAATGAGGCCTCGATCTCTTCAGGAAAGAATAAGCTAAAAAATGCTCTGAGTCTTCTATTTTATATAATTTTCCTCATATGCGTATTAATATTCAGCATGAATCTGTATTTCAGACCTGTATCTTACTTTATACTAACATGCGCTTTAGCAGGTATTATTGCCTCTGAAATTCTTTATGTTAAAGAGGGAGACAAAGTAAGTTCTATATTGCTGCAGATATTCCTGCTTTCAATCCTCATAAGAGTCGGGATTTTTTACAATTTTCCAAGCCTGATGGGTTACGATGCTTATTTTCATGCCAATATGGCAAGGATGATTACTGATACGGGATTTGTTGCTCCGTTTCAAATAAGTGATAAGTATTTCTATTATCCACTTGTTCACATATTTATTTCGATCACCCAAATAATGGGCAAAACAGATATAAAAGACGCGATATTTTATTCAATAGGATTTGCCAATATTTTCATTACAGCAGGCATTTACCTCATAGGAAAGAAACTTGAAAGCCCTAAAATGGGTTTGCTGGCAGCTTTACTAATAAACTTAAATAACCAAAATATTGTTGCAGGAATTGCAAACATAACTCCGGGTTCCCTAGTTCTTTGCTACTTTATATTTGTGATATATGCAATTTACAGCGAGAAACAAGAATTGAAATATACAGGATTCATACTATTAATTACTATTTTGATGATTTTGACTCACCAACTGACTACCTTTGTGGTACTTTTTGGTTTGGTCACAATATATCTGGCCAAATACCTCCATAACCACCTGTATAAGAATTCCCCTTCCGAGATAATCGGTCTTAATTATATTCTTTTTTTTGTAGTTAGTATGCAGACTTACTGGATGTTTACATACGTCAACCCGAATACCTCTTTTTTTGAGATGATTTTGAAGCCTCTCATGGAAGTATTTCATGCAGGAACAAATTACTCAAGAGATGAACTAATTTTAGGCTCCATAACCAACCAAGGAACACTAGAAATTATTCTACTCCACATCAGTTACCTAATTCTACCTTTTTTTGCTATTGGAGGAGTTTTAGCGTGGTTTTCTCGAGAAAATGCCAATAAAATCAACAAATTTTCAGTTGCTTTAGTGGTTGTAATTCTGTATAGTTTTGCTTATGGGATTCCCTTACTCGGGATGAGGAATCTTCTGACAAGCAGATGGTTTCCCTTGATATCAGTATTTTTGGTGCTCGTAGCTGCCTCATATATACTGAAACTGGTAAGCCTTTTTAACCTTAGAACAACAAGGATTTTCGCGATCTTCACAATAATTTTATTGTTTTCATTTTTTATGGTTACAACACCGGGAATCAATAAAGACAATCCTCTTGTGGCAAAGGATCAGACCATAAGAAATCAATTCAAAGATATTGAAATCCAGGCTATTAAAACAGTATCTAAAATCTACTCTGGGAAAATATTAATGGATTCTCCTTATGACAGTTGTATTTTTTACAGCGATTCTGGATATAATCCAAGTAACGCAACCTATTTTAACATTCATAATGTACAGACAAAAGAAATTGATGGAAATTCGATGGTCCTGCTGAGAAAATCAACTCTGAATGAACCGATTTCCATCAACGATCCTAGCCGTTATGGGGTAAATTTTATCCAGACACTGCCAAAAGAATTTTTCACAAAGTTCGAAGCAAGGGATTATGCGTTGGTATATGATAATGAAGAGGTATTTGCCTATTTAAAAGAAAAAAAATAGAAGGTAGATATTAAATCCATAGAAAACTTTGTTTACTTATTGATCATCTGACTGACAAAACATGCTTAAATTTTTGAGTTATATTTCAAGGTTGTAAATTACATGTTAGAACCTAACAAGGCGTCAAATTTTATCGCCAACGTATTAAAACTCGTATCTGGGAGTGTTACTGCACAGATCATGGGTATACTCCTTGTACCTTTACTTACCAGGATTTACAGCCCTGAAGATTTAGGAATTTTTCAGCTTTTTCTCTCAATATCAAGTATATTGATAATCTTTTCTACTTTTTCATATCAGTTTGCTATAATGTTACCAAAAACAGAGGAAGACTCTGCAAACGTTGCTTTTCTCTGTGCAATATTGGTAACCCTTACTTCTTTACTCACAGCTGTAGCAGTGTTATTCCTTCCAAAAGATGTTGAGCACATGCTCAATGCTCCAGGAATTTCAAAATATTTAATTTACATNNCGTTTTGGAGTTATAGCAGGATCCAGAATATTAAATACAGTTTCAACTAAAGCTTTTCAGTTAGTTATCCCTATCTGGAATGTATCTCCTTTGGGCCTGATAGCAGGATACGTTGCTGGATATGGATTTGCAGACTTATTCATGCTAAAAGGCGTAAAAAATGACTTGTGGGTTTTCAAGAGAATATCATTTAAAAAAATGAAAGATATGGCTATTAAATACAAAAATTTTCCTTTGTTTAGTTCTTGGTCTACACTTGCAAACACGATTTCGCCACAAGTACCTACCTTTTTGCTTGCATATTATTACGGAACGAGCGTTGTAGGATATTTTTCACTTGCTAATCAGGTAGTAAATATGCCCATGGGACTTCTCGGAACCGCTATACAACAGGTTTTTTTCCAGAAAATAAGTGAAGTTAAAAATGGAAACGATCCTGGAAATATGAAAGTAATAGTTAGTGAGGTTTACAAAAAGCTAATTCTAATAGGAGTATTCCCGATGATACTCTTGCTGATTCTTGGAGGTGAGATATTTACATTCGCTTTCGGAAAAAGTTGGTATACATCTGGTGTATATATAAAAATTCTTGTGCCGTGGATATTTCTGGTCTTCCTTTCCTCGCCTATTTCAACTCTTTACAGTGTATTCGATAAACAGGAAGTTTGGCTAACCTTCAGTATATTTCTCTTAATCTCAAGAGTCATGGCACTGGTTATAGGTGGGACTTATGGAAGCGCTGAATTTGCCCTTGGCCTTTTTAGTTTTACAGGAATTTTATTCTGGCTCTGGAACAATGCATATTTGCTGAACCTTGCAGGGATTAATAAAATGGAAAGCGTAAAGATACTTTGTAAGTATACGGCAATCGGCATGGTAGTTTCGATCCCGTTAATTCTGCTGGAAGTACTCTCTGCGAACTTTTATGTTCTCCTCCTTGCAGCAGTGATTATAACACCTATATACTATGTTGTAACCTTGCATGATGACCCGACATTCAATAAAATATTCTCGGATTTCCTTGTGAACGTAAAGAAAAAAAACATGGGAAGATTATAAAAATTCGTAGAGATCTTATAAAAAGGACTTCAGAGTTTCATCCGAAAAAAACAATAAATTAATAATTGAATAAATTATTTTTAGGGAAATCCAATTTTTTATATTTTTAAGAATGTTTTTATTCTATTATTCAGTTCCCGCATGAATACTTTTGTATAGTGTTTTAAGTATTGAACATTTTTTGCTATCTAGGGTTACACTGTAATAAGGTACTACTTCAGGAGAAAAGCCAATGATAAAGTCCGCAAATCTGGGAACATTTCCTGCCATGACGTTCATATATTCAAAATTTTTGGATTGCAAGTCAAGAAATTCATTATAATATAGAAGAGTATTAGCGCCCATTCGGCTAAAGGATGGGTTAAGGGCAGAAGACCAGGTAACAGTGCATTTCTTTCCGTAGAGGTTCAAATGTGCTGCAACTGCCTCTCCGTTTGGAGTTTCGGAAACAAACATATAACCAACAGATTTATCCCGAATCAGATTAAAAATTCTATCAAAAAATGCCTTTGGAACTGGAGGTTCCATTTTCTGTTTTTCATAGACCATAGAAAATAGACCATAATAGGTTTCAGAATCATTTCTTATCCTTGTCTTTAGTCCCGCATCAGCTGCAGATTTAAGTTCTCTCCGAATTTTCCTTGAAATATTATTATCAACATTTTCTTTCAGATTTAGATGATTGGTATAGTGAACCTTTGAGTCCCATCCATTCCATGTAAATGGTCTGATGTCCTCAAGACCTGGAGAAAACACTAGGTGAATACTATCAAAACCCTGCCTACATAGGAATTCTCTAAGTGAGTTAAGAATTTCATGAGTTTCCTGTACTCTTTTGCTTTTTTTGGAGATCATACTCTCCTTAATAAGGGGCCCACAATAGTCAGTCATGTTGCAGGTAGAGGATCCTACTTTCAGTATTCCTTTGAGGTTCTTAACAAAGAGGGAGCAGCCTCCAACAAGCTCATCATTTCTGAAACAACCATAAATCCTGAGATCTCTGAAAAGAACGTCCCTGCAAATTTCAAGCCATTGACTTGTGTGAAAGAGTGTACCAGGTTGAGCTTTTTCTACAAGCATATCCCATTCTTTGTATTCAGATGGCGCTAATTCTCTAACTTCAATTTTTTCCATTATAAACCCCATTAATATATGTTCGTTTTATCTATAGTAATTTATATAGTCCTGTGAGATTTAACTGAAAAACTAGTGAGTCGATTTCAAAATAAATCCTTTGTTTAAAGGTAAATTAATTTATCTGGGATATATTCCAAAGCCAAGCTGTGAAAGTAATTTGGAATCGCATTACTAGCATCAGGGCAATTTAATCATTAAACATAACACTTGGGTAGCTTCTAATCAACTTGAAAAGACCCATTGCTTATTTGATGATGAATAATCAAATAATACTCCAATAGTTTTCTATTAGCATGATTACTTGTAAACTTCCAGTTTATTTTTTTGTAGTTATTGATTCTATTTGTCCATGTAACCACTTCATGGGTAAATGTCTCCATGTTACCCATCTATCAGTACATTCAATATATATCACTTTGATTGCTAGTTCATTGACATGTGATTTAGTAGTGTAATGAAATTAAATTTTGTCAAAAATCTGTTTTGCTCCACCTTCGCTGAATGTCTCCTAAAATGATCTCTCTTTGTAGATCTGAGATTATACATAACCAACCAGATTAATTAGGCTTTATGATATTTTATGATAGTGATAATTTCAAGAATTGGGTAAAATCTGTAATGATTCTTCTTTTGGTGACCTGAGTCACCTTTTTTCCTGCTTTGAGTTCTATTACCATGAATATATTTGCTGTTCAACTCTGGCATATTTATAATCACATTTTTCTGAGTTCTCATACTTTATGTGGCTAGTCATTCTCTAATTATGGTATTTGATTTGTTTCTAATCAAGACCTTTATAAGTTTATTCGGTTCCATAATCCATTTCTTACATATTAAGAATTTCGTAAACCTTGGCTCTATACTCTAAATCTGTCATTTGAATATGCCTCATATGTCTCAACTATGGATTAATTTTGCTTTTTTTAGAATCATTCTTATGCTCTTCTTGTTTATTGTTTTCAATCCGTTCTGTCCTTAGCTCTTCAGGAAACCGTTTAACCGATTGCTTCTTGTTCCTATCGTGAGAATTACAGGACTTCGTTACATTGATTGAAACAGTAGCTGATGTTATATTATGGCCTACAAGATAAGTTGGTATGAACAAAACATTCAACATTTGTGGAACTACACTCAATACAGTTCATGATGAAAGAATAAAAATAAAGGTTCAATGTATCAAAGTAGTTGTAACTGTTGTACAGAATTTAAGCTATAATATGCAAAAGATTTTATAATTAGTTATGTATAATTGTAGCAGATTTTGATAAATCCATAAATTTCGTCATATATTTATAAATATTATATAAATAGCCTGTGAAAATTAATGGTTTATCGAAATTTTCTATGGATATAACAATTTGTAGTTATTTTCCAGCATTAATATCTGAACAAACATCGAGAGACTGAAAATGAACGAAACTAAATGTGATAAAATAAGTAGAAAGCATACAATTCTGAAAGTTATAGGAATCACTGCACTGGCGTTTTTGATCCTTGTTAGTATAGCAGATGCAGCACAACTTGCAGATGTTCCGAACTCCGGCAGCAACAATGTCTCTGATTTAAATAAAACAATTGAAAATGACATAAAAACGCAGGATAAAGCAATTGAAATTAACCCGCAGAATTCAACGGCTTGGACTATTAAAGGAATTGATTTAGGCCTATCAGGCAAATCAGATGAAGC
>PMJC01000478.1:8010-9570 GCA_003157235.1 Methanosarcina sp. | reverse complement strand
GGTTAACGAATTTTATGCACAACTAGAATACCATATATAGTGATTTTCCGACTTGAAAGGTAGATATTAAGCATAAAATAGCGCACTTTTAGACTTTTGGTATCTTAACCGAGTACAAATAAAACAAAATTAAGTCAACATACCGAGTCATGCATAGCAATTCCAGTATCTTTTAAGCGGTAAATTCCGTCTTCGAGTTTCATGAACTCTTCTTTTAGCAGGAAATCCATATGAAACTTAAAGAAGAACTCGTTTAATCCTGACTCTTCCTTTAGCTGTTTTTCATCCTTTCCGAATATTCCAACTATCCTGAGAAGCTTTCTTCGTTCAGGATTTATAGTAACTTTTTCCCTCATCACATGTTCATTTTTGACAGATTCGCCCTCTGTAGGTTCGATTTGTTTACATAAATAATCATCCAGTTCGTCGATGTTCTCATTCATATTAAAACTCCCTCTTTTTTGATAATGAGATCCGATTTTTAAAAGTTACAAAACTAATAATCATAATCGTTTCTTTTCTATATTAAGCAGTATATTTTAATCCACTTTAAGTTAAAATAAATTCAGATACCTTTTATTATTGATAGTTGCAGTCAATTGTTAATGGAATTAATGGTAAATTTTGAAAATTTTTAATTTTTTCTGGGATCGCCAAAATTTATCATTTCCACTGGCAATTGACTGCAATAAATCAAAAAACCAGAAAATAATAAAAAGTCTCTAAATTTGGTGGCTCCATAAGATTAGAACTTACGCACTCGAAGTACTAAATCAAGCACTTTTGATTTTATATCTAATCTAGTGCTTTAGACAGTTGAAGATCTAATGCTATTGATTTCTCCATTCAACCGCGTAACTCCTAAAGATGTTAAAAAGTCCCGAATTGTTTCATAAACCTCGATCATGAGTTCAAAATCCAGAGATAGTAGTTAAGCAACGCTGCGAAACTTACCCATATGATATAAGGTAGTAATAGGTAAGAAGCTGTTTTAGAAATCTTTCTAAACTGAAATATTGTCAGAAGGATAGCAAGCCAGAGAAAAATGATTTCAATAAAGGCATAGTATGGAGACTTTAGTCCAAAAAACAGAACGGACCAGAGAATGTTAATGCCTAACTGAAGACCAAATATAAGCAAACCTATTTTCACTTCTCGTTGTTGCACTCCTTTCCCCCATACAATGTATAAGGAAATACCCATAAGCGTATAGAGCACAACCCATACAGGAAAAAAGATCCATGAAGAAGGGCTGAAAACTGGCTTTTCAAGCAAAGAAAACCAGTTTTCAATAGAAGAAGCTGTAAATACTGAGCCAACTGCTCCTGCAAGTTGACAGAGCAACACTGAGGTCAGAAGCTTAAATAAATTTATCTTCTGAGACATATTAAACACAAAAATATTTTGTGTTCTATTGAATATCTTCCTATTTTTGGCTCTGTAGAAATCCGATGCTTTCTTCTTATCTTCTTAATTAGTGATTTTTTATATTCCTGTAATTTATTCGTCCTTTTTTATTCGGTTGATATTTTCCAAAACACTCTTAATGACTTCTCTATG
>PMJC01000478.1:0-7944 GCA_003157235.1 Methanosarcina sp. | reverse complement strand
AATAACTTTTTGATATTAGTGATTTTACAGAAAAATAGACATGCTACTGATAGAAATGTCTGAATTTCAAAATTAGTTAATTAAACTTAGATTTTGTATCCGAATTAAGTTAATAAGGAGGTATTCCATATATCTCACAATCCGCTCCGAAACTCCCTCTGATTATCCTGCAATAACCGAAGTAAATGACCTTGCCTTCGGGCAGCATCCTGAAGAAAAGCTTGTTGAAAATATCAGAAAAAACCCGACATTTATCCCTGAACTGTCCCTCATAGCTGAAGTTGACGGGGAAATAGCTGGTCATATTCTCTTTTTCCCTGTAGTAATCAAATCCGGGAATGGAGAAGAGAAAGAAACAATTTCACTTGCCCCGTTTGCAGTTTTGCCTGAGTTCCAGAGGCAGGGCATAGGAGGCGAACTTATAGGAGAAGGGATCAAAACCTGCCAACGGGTGGGATAGGATTCCATTATAGTGCTGGAGCGCCCAGCATATTATCCTAAGTTCGAGTTTAAGCAGGCAAGTACGTGGGAAATAAAAGACCCATTCGGCGCACCGGCTGAAGCATTTATGGCATTGGAATTAAAGAAAGGAGCGCTTGAGAGAGCAAGCGGGGTTGTAGAATATTCGGACGAGTTCTTTGAGGTTTGAAAAAGTAAAAGAAGATTTAAAAGAGGGAACGAAGATTTAAAAGGATTAAAACAAGTTAATGAAGTAAAAACCGGAAATAAAAAGAAAAATAAGAAGAGAGAAATCAGAGAAGCGGGATCAGGCTTGAATCGGCACTTCTGAACTCAGAGCCAGAAAAATTAGAAGTTGAGACCAATTTTGCGAGCTTCAGCTAGGGATTAGCCCTTAAACTTCTGCATCACTCTTTTTTCTTAATGAATAATTTAATTTCATATTTATCAGCTAGTTTTCTACCTGCTTTTTATTAGGATGGCTATATTTTAAGTTAAAAAGTAGCTGTTTCTTAATAGTCTATAAAACAAAAAACCAAAAAATTTGGTATGGAAGAAAACCTTCCACATATTACCTTTAAACTACCCGAAAATATCTGATTGTGTCCTACACTAACGTATCTCTTTTGTAACTATCTCAATTACAGAGGTGACGTTACTTTGCTGGCTCTTCTATAAACTGCCCGAGAATAAAAGGACTGTATCCTACTTTCACTGTGGCTTTAATCTTGTTAGTTGCTGTGTCAATTACAGAGACGGTGCCAACTCCATTAACCACATACACCATTTTCCCATCTGGAGTGACTGCAACTGCATCCTGTTTTGTCCCTACAGTTATCGTAGTTGTAACAGTGTTTGTTTTTGTGTTAATTACAGAAGTAGTGTTGCTTAATGAGTTTGCTACGTATACCTTTGTTCCATCAGGGGTAACTGCAACTCCCCACGGCCATTTCCCTACAGGCACAGTGGATGTAACTGTGTTTGTGACTGTGTCAATCACAGAGACACTGTTGCTTTTTTGATTTGCCACGTATATCTTTGATCCATCCGAGAGAACTGCAATCCCATGAGGATTACTTCCTACAAGCGCCGTAGCTGTAACTGTATTCGTGGATGTGTCAACTACAGAGACAGTGCTATCGTTTCCATTTACCACATATACCTTTGTTTCATCAGAGGTAACTGCAACTCCTAAAGGAAAGTTTCCTACATTGATCGTATATGTAACTGTGTTCGTGGCTGTGTCAATTATAGAAACATTATTGTTTGAAGGATGTATAATATATGCAAATCTATATGCAAATGGCTTCACGCCTGCGATACTCACCAGCA
This sequence comes from Methanosarcina sp., assembly GCA_003157235.1. Classification (GTDB taxonomy): domain Archaea; phylum Halobacteriota; class Methanosarcinia; order Methanosarcinales; family Methanosarcinaceae; genus Methanosarcina. The sequence continues at coordinate 6,153 of PMJC01000478.1, read as the reverse complement.
TTAAAAGTGCCAGAGCTGTAACTCCTAAAGCTCTAATGAGAGCATAACCTCTTCGTGCTTCATCACGTTTCATTTATTTCATTTTAAACTTTCTTTTGTGACTCATGCACTTTGTTTGCAAAATCGAGCAAAAAAAACTATAAAAAATGTTAGATCTCATATAGTCACTAAAGTATTACGATTAAAGTTTATGTTTTACTGCACAAGTATGAGATTTAGTACAAAATGGCATGTGAACAATTCCTCACTTTTAAGAAACAATAAGACATGTCCACGGTTTCTTACTGGGCAACTCTAATATAGAGTTAAAACCAATAGAGTGGGAACCATCAGATTTTTATTGTACTGTTAAAACAATCTAATTAGGAAACGAATTAATTCAAAAAAGTTAATTATTGCCTTTAGAGAGTACAAACGGTTTTTCTCAGTACTGTCGTTTTTCAGCATATACCCAAACTCTATATTATTACCTTTTATCATAAAATATCCTTTAAATTATTAAACAGCCTCTAATAGAAAGTCATTTGGATGGGATTCCAGGAATTAGTGAATGCGAGATTCTACCACTTAAATAGCATGAATTTTTAGCCTTGCTCAACACAAATCGGGGTAAATATCGACCTGAAATTCCTTTTAATTCGCTTGTTGGAGAATATATTGTATCGATAATCAGGCACCAATACTTGTAATAGATGATCCGACAATAGCTATTGCTAAAGCTATTTAATTACAATGCATATAAAAGCCCTTTCAGATATGAGTAGCATCATCTATGACCATAGTGACAAAAAAACTTGTTTTACAACAAAGCAATAATTTAAAAGTTTAAACGGAAACAAAAAGATACTAGTGTTCACATCATCCACTGCCTAAAGGACAAGGAATTCATGACTCTCAACGCTCCAGAAATAATAAATGTTCAGCATTACTTTTCTGCAAAGATCATGAAAATGAGGAGGGAATTTAGATGAATATCTGAACCAGTTAGTTAAATGTTGAATTTAAGGCTTTCACTAAATATAGACTCTTGTGTATAAATAATCCAGCGTTGCTTATTTTTCTGGCCTCTTGACTTACTTTTAAGCTAACTGTATTTTTTCCAGCTTTATTGCATGCATGTGCAGGTTTCGTGGCAGGAGAATTTGTGTCTCATCTCTAAAAATTCCATGTTCATGAAGTAGGAGTTCATAGATTTTGGTCAGTAAAGATAACAAGCAACTGTACATGTTTCAAATAGCTTTACTGAAAAAGCCTATAACTGATTTTTCTAGAGACATTGTTACATTCATATTGCTTATCTTTGAATTTTCACCATTTGCATTGTTTACATTAAGCTATATTATATTATTTATTGCTGCTGAATATATGTGCATTGGATTTTGCTCAGTTGAGTAAACCCCATCTCCAAAGATCTAGTCCCATTCTTCTATGCTTTTTGGTGGATCTGTAGACTATAAAGAGAAGGAGCATAACTCTACTTTGCTACTAAAGTTTGCAAAGGGAAGTTTATAATTTGTATTGATTAAAACTATTTCTTGCTCCAATTTCTGCCGTGATAACATATTCTCTTATCGAAAGTCTGTAATGGTTTTGGTTTTTGTTGCCAGCAAGAAATTTTAAATGTACCTTGTCTGAGTAGTCTTTTGGATCAAGTATGAAATCTGTGCCATATTTAAGACCTGCTTCTTTAGAGATTTCATTGAGATTCTCTTTGAAATAAGACTTCCAAGCATCCGGATATTTAGTGGAAATTATACAGTCAAATGAATTAATATTCCCTAAGTCTATATCATTAGGTTGACTTCCAGTTAATCTCAAGTAAGTATATGTCTCCGAAGAAATAGAGTCTGAATTTCCTGATAAGTTGATTGCTTGGATCAAAACAGTATAGTTATGTCCACTAATTTGATTTATACTGATTAATGTGGGAAACTGTGTCATTAATGATCTGTCGTCTTGGACAAGAATAACAGCTCCGTTTTCATACCTGAAAACCTGATCCACATATTGCCTGTTGTTCGAATGATAAGTAATTATGTTAGAGTTAATAGATGTTTCATTACCCACTGTTGGGATTATGGTCATTTTGTATGATCTTGTATTTATTGACAGTGTCCCGCTTGATTTTGAAGGTTCCAGAATAGATATTTCTCCTCCACCCATGCTAAATGGAACCGTTAAGGGAGGTCGTGCTGAATAACTTGTGTTTGTAGCCGTAAGAAAAATAATCATGTCTACTGTTGATTTTAGTCCTGTCATATCCCTCTGGACTTCACTCATATGTGATTGTTCAGCATCAGTTTTCCATTCCGGAACATACGCAATCCTTACCACTGCAAATATTGTAAATAGGATGCTTAGCAGTAGTACTGCGGCAATGACTGTGGATGCTGCTAATTCAGATTTTGATAAGCTTTTAATGACCTTTTCCAAGCTTCTACTCATTCTGATTTTCATAACAGGACATCATGTGATTCTTAAATAGAATATCCTCTTGTTTTTTTTTCATTTTCCCCCATGGAATGCAACCCTCTGGATCACCTGACCAGATTTAGTGTTCACAAGATACATATCAACAGTATCGTTATCCTTCAGGTAAATTCCCAGTTGTCTCATATTGATTTGTATACAGTCGCCTAGCATCAGAAAACCATTATCAAGCACAGAACCTCTCGAATTCAAAACCTTAACACTAGGATCGGACATGTTAAACTTAGCCAACTTTCCATTGACACTGAGTATGATCTTGAGCATTTTTAGGTTAATGGCTTCTCCACCACTATGCAATATCTGAATAGTATCGGCATTAGTGTCAATTCTTTCAGAGATGTATGTATGCTGCTTATGAGGAGGATTTANNATAGCTATCATGAGCACCTGTCCTAAAACTTCTGAAACTGCCTGACAGTTCTCGCCAAGTGCCCTATATTTTTTGCCCTCCAAGTTAAAACCACATTATCAATATTTTAGATTACCCATGTTACATAGTTATTAATTAGATATTAACTTGACTGTCTGTAAATAATAACATATTACTTAAAATCATTAATAAAGAATAATGATACTTAGCCACTATAGATTATACAAATAATATAATAATGTGATCAACAAAAATGCATATAAGAATGATGAATACAGGGTATAACACAATAAAAAGCTATATACTGTTAACTGTATATAGTTTATCTGTGTATAACAATTGTTAGAAGTTTCAGGCGGGTTATACTGTCTGAGTAGCTTTAACCCGGAGGGAGAAACAGATGGATCTCAAGAAATTATTTAGGAATAAAGATGCAGTGTCCCCTGTTATCGGTGTCATCCTGATGGTTGCAATAACTGTCATTCTCGCCGCTGCAATCGGTTCTACCGTCTTCAGCCAGGGATCTACCAAATCTGCACCCCAGGCGAACATCGATATTAAAGCAAATGATACTGCTAATGCTACTGGCATAGCATCTGTAAAACTTGAACACCTTGGCGGAGATCAAATTTACTTCCGAGACTCAATAACGAAAGTTACTGCATCTCTTGGAACTAAATCTGCTGCAGTTAACACTTCTAGTCTCGATAACTTGAGTGTTGGTGATATGAAAATACTCTCGCTGGCTAATACCAATGATACGAATGTTTTTGGGACAGGGCCAATATCTGATGATATTGTCAACATTAAAATCATCGATTTGAAGACAAATCAGCTCATTATCAACAAAGATGTTAGATTCTAAAAATAAATTAAAGCACCTTTTAAGGTGCATACCCCTTTTCTTTACATAAGTATTTATCTTAAAATTTGTTCAATTTTATTTGAGTTTTTATATAAATACCATAACCTGTATGTATATTGTATATCTTTAGAAATAATTAAGTTGTAATCTAAATGTCCGAAACTTTTTTGAGTTTGAATACAATTTAGAACCTCTGTAGGAAGTTGTTTCCAGAAAATTTGGAGGATTCGAGAAGCTAGTTTTTCTTGAAAGCCCGGCTTAAATTGTGGAAATTTACTGGATAGCTCTTATGAACCAGATTTTGCAAATATACACAAATGTAGAATTTGTTTGCCTACTTGGCGACTATTAGAACAGATGGCACTCTTGTATACATCTACGGAAATGGGATAATGATTCTCGGAGAAGTTTACATCCCAATAGCAAGATGCAGGTTATTCGACTGGAATAAAGAAAGAAAATGTTAAGTATAGTCGGAAAAAAGATCTGACAATAAGAAATTTATCCACATAAAACAAAATTACCTTGCATGACAGAGCCAGAATTCAGCATAAAGAAGACCCTTGAGGAAGCAGGAACTGATGCTTATCTTATGATAGGAAATATACATAATTCTGATATTTACTATGTAACCCATTTTCGATCTTCAGATGAGTTTGTTTATCTGCAAACAAGAGCAGGAGAAGAAATACTTTTTATTTCGGAAATGGAAAAGGGAAGGGCAAAAATCGAGTCAAGGATTTCAGTTATAATAACGACTCAGGACTTTGGCTACAGGGAGAAGATCAAGGAAAAAAAAGATATGTATATTGCCTATGCAGCTTGTATATCAGAGTTGCTCCTTGGAGAAGGAGCAAAAAAAGTTGCAGTGCCTTACGATTTTCCGATATTTTACTCAAATTACTTTGAAAAATCAGGTTTTTCCATAGTACCTGTGAAAAGCCCTTTCAGGAAAATAAGGAGCCTGAAAAAACCGGAAGAAATTAAGTCTATAAAGTATGCTCAAATGGCAGGAGAAAAAGCTATGAAAGCAGCGATCTTCTTGATCGCAAAAGCAGAAGAAAGAAAAGGAAACTTGTATCATGAAGGGCAGATACTTACCGGTGCTAAAGTAAAAGCAGTCATTGACCATACATTGCTTGATTTTGGGTGTGAAGCCGAAGAAATTATNNTTGGATATTTTCCCGAGGAGCAAGAGGGAACGCTATTTTGCGGATATGACGCGAACGGTACTTCATGGAGAGGCTTCAAAAGAGTTGACAGAAATGTACCAAGCTGTGCTTGCAGCCCAGGAAAAAGGGCTTGAAATGATTAAGCCAGGTGTATCTACAGCTGATGTGCATAATGCAGTCTGTGACATATTCGAGAAAAAGGGCTATGAAACCTACAGAAGCGGTTCAAAAGTTGGATTTATTCATTCCACAGGGCATGGCATTGGACTGGACGTACATGAACTTCCAGCAGTAGGAGAAAATGGATATGTTCTTGAAAAAGGTAACTTAATCACTATAGAACCTGGCCTATACTATCCTAAGACTGGAGGAATCAGACTTGAGGATATGGTACTTGTCACCGAAAATGGGTGTGAGAACCTTACAGGACTAGAAAAGAGATTTGCATTATAACATTTTACAATTTGAAAACTCTGTCTATATCTGGAATATAACCCCGCTTTAACCGAAAATTAGCGATACGATTGTCAGGATCAGATACTCATCCCTTATTATTTCATTCAGGCTAGAAACCTATTACATTCAATAAGAGATTAACGGGATTAACATGACTGATAATGTGAACAATAAGCAAGAAATTCTCGAGAAATATAGAGAAGCAGGAAAGATCCTAAAGGTTGTCAGAGACGAGGCCGTAGAAATGGTAGGAGTTGGAAATAGCTTGCTAAAAGTTGCAGAATTTGTGGAAAATAGAACTATCGAGTTGGGAGGCAGGCCAGCTTTTCCCTGCAATATTTCGAGAAATGAGGAAGCAGCGCATGCAACCCCAACAGCTGGAGACACCGATGTATTCGGAAAAGATATGGTGAAGCTGGACCTTGGTGTCCATATAGATGGATACATTGCAGATTCAGCCGTTACTGTTGACCTATCAGGGAACTCTGATATATTAAAAGCAGCGGAAGAGGCCCTTTCTGCAGCCATTAATCTTGCAAGACCAGGGATCACTACAGGGAAAATTGGAGCTACAATAGATGACAGTATTCGAAGCTATGGCTTAAACCCAATAATAAACTTGACAGGCCACGGGCTTTCCCAATATGATGCCCATGATGAACCTTCTGTTCCCAACAAGCGTGTTGATGGGGGGGTAATTCTAAGGGAAGGGGATGTGTTTGCAATAGAACCATTTGCAACGAATGGAGCAGGGGTTATTCACGACGGAAGTTGGGCCGAGATATATAGCCTCATAAGGA
>PMJC01000317.1 GCA_003157235.1 Methanosarcina sp. | reverse complement strand
AATCCTGATAGTTTATTCCGAAAAATCAAGGTACTTATCTGATCTCTCTGCTGGAAGAAAAAGACAGGACATCCAGTCAGTCATACTTTGTGGACTCAATAGCTTCCTCAAGAGAAAATCTGCCTGTGTAAAGAGCACTGCCGATCACCACCCCTATTGCTCCAGTTTTCTTCAAAATTTGCAGGTCGTGCAAAGAACCTACTCCCCCAGATGCAATTACAGGGATAGTGACTGATTCAACAAGTTTTTTTGTAGGGCCAGGATCCACTCCTTGCATAAGACCTTCAGTATCTATATTCGTAAAAAGCAAACTTCCTGCACCTAGCTCCTCAAACTTTTTGCCCATTTCTACAGAAGTTTGCGCGCACTCCTCAGTCCAGCCTTTGATTGAGACTTTTCCGTTCTTAGCATCCAGAGCAACAGTTATGTATGAGCTTCCAAAGGAATTGACAAGCAGTTTTACCAGTTCCGGATTTTGGATGGCAGCAGTTCCAAGAATTACTCTTGAAACTCCTAGTTTAAGGAGAGCAGCTGCATTTTCAAAGTTTCTAATTCCTCCTCCTACTTGAATACAAACTCCTTTTTCCTTACAGACCTCTACTATCTTTTCAATAATTTGAGTATTTTTGCGTTCTCCTTCTATTGCACCATCGAGATCTACAAGGTGCAGACACTCTGCACCTTTGTTAACCCAGTCCAAGGCAACTGAAAGAGGATTGTCTAGGGATATAATTTCACTACCAGGTACTCCCTGCACAAGCTGAACACACTTTCCCCCCCTCATATCTATCGCAGGAATCACTACAAAAACCAAGAACACCATTTCTCCAGCAAATTTATAAAATAATCGCTCCATTTTCTCATGATTGTAGGTATTTTCCTTTCAGGGCATGATTCTTTCAATCGGTACAACAAGGATGTCTCTTGCACCTATTTTTTTCAGTTTATTTACAATGGTAAAAATTAGGTTTGCATCAACAACTGCATGAACTGCAAGAATCGACTCTTCAGGATGTTTGCTGGATTCAACCTTCATGACGGTAGGCCCTGACATTCCAGGTAGCACTTCTTTTACTGCCTTTAAAGAGGTTTCAGGAACATTCATCATGAGATATCGCCGTTCTTTTGCATTAAGCACACTTTCGAGCGCAGTTTTGATATCAAGAATTTTATCTTTTGTCTGTAGGCTCTCTTTATTAGCTATTAGATAAACTGTTGAGGAAAATACTTTGTCAATAGCTTTCATGTGGTTGATCATCAGAGTTGTTCCCGAACTTGAAATATCTACAATAGCATCCGCAATTCCTACATGTGGGGTAATCTCGCAAGCACCGCTAACCTTTATGATGTTAATATTAACTCCCAGCTCTTTGAAGTACTGGCCAGTAATCTTCGGAAATTCAGTTGCAACTTTCTTGCCTTCAAGATCCTGAGCTTTCTCAAAATTAGAGTCTTCGAGCACAGCTAGTACAAGATTTGATTTTCCGAATTTAAGGTCTAAAAGAGTTTCAACATCTGCTCCTCTTTCCGTAATTAGGTCTATACCTGTGATACCAACATCAGCAGCTCCATCTTGTACATACTCAGGAATATCACTAGCCCTGGCAAAGAGGATGCTGATCTCTGGATCGATGGTCTTTTCAAAAAGTTTTCGGCTTTCGGTTCCCCCGCTTATTGGGAAGCCTGCATCGCGGAAAATCGATATTGTTGGTTCGTGAAGGCGTCCTTTATTGGGTATTACAATACGAATCATCTACTATGCCCTCGAATAGTTCTCTACGGAGATTTTTTTTCCCCGAGTGTGTTACATTCTAATAGAATGTTTATCCAAAATACTCTTTTACAATATAGACTTCACGGTAGATTTCACGAAAAATTTATGTGCTAAAGATTAGGCGTAAAAAGAATAGTTCTTAAGTAGTTGTAGTTTAATGAGATCAATTTCCCGTAATCCTTAAATATTTATACTTTATTTGAGTCATACTTTGGTCCCCTTATATATACTGTTTCTCCAACTCTATATAATTTTGTTTTACTTTTAAAACAAAAAAATTTCACTTTTGATTTTAGGGATAAATTATGAAAATATCAAGCAAATCGAAATCTATAATAGTGAACCTTTTCATTCTAAAGGGGNNGATAGTACTGTTGTCAATACCAGAGGTAAATCTTTGAAATAAAAACTCTTAGATTAGATCAATATTGGCAACCAAAATTAGATTCTATAAAGTCTCGAAAAGATCATTTGAAGGACAAAAGAAAGATTCTAAAAAAAATAAAAGACACCTTAGACACCAAAAGACTTATAAAATGATGGAATAATAAATCCAATCAGTTTAAGGATTTTCAACATAAACTTTTCCGAAATAATAGTTGGTAATATCAAAGCCAATACTCTGATTATAAGATATTTGAAAATCAAAACATGGCTGAATCTAAAAATAGAACGGAAAGATAATACATTTTCAAACTAAATCCACTAAGAATCAAGGTTATCTTTTCACGTTCATCATTTTTTAGCTTATAAGTATGAACTTATAGGTAAACATTTGATACAAATCGATGAAATATGTACTTTCAAAGAATTTTATGTTTATGGAACTAGAAAAGAAATGCTTCTTTGGGAAATAACCCTGAATTTAGATTGTTGAAATGTTATTAATTTAGATAGGAACAGTTTAATTCATATCATGCAACGTTTCCTACCACAGAATTCTTTGTAAACAAGCTATCAATATTTTGTTGATAATCTTCGACAAACGGTTTTATTGGTGGTTATAAATAGCGTTATTCCTAATAAAATGACTTAAGTACTTGAAGGGAGCTCCTTCCTCGATGCATCAGGGTTGTGGGAAGAGTTCACTAAATATAGACTCTGGAGTTATACACCCACTTACTGCAGATGTACACAAGAATGCCATTCATTTTCTCAATATGATAGCAGCTTAAAATTAATCTAACTTTCAATGAATAATAGTGGATAGAGAGGTAAACAAATTCCAAATATATGTACATATGCAGAATGTCGGATGTATAATATCATTGATATGTTTTTTAGTAATATATGAGTTATATGAGTTCGTGTAATAATAAGTGCTAAAAAAGCAGATTTTTAATATTAATTGACTGAAAAATAGTAAAAGAACAACACCATCAGTACTAATTAAACTATTGTTAATTTTGAAAAAAGAGGATCCAAAATGGCCCGAAATATAAAAGTAGAAGAGCTCTTGCAAACTCCGATTGAGAAACAACAAATAGAGCTTGTAGAACGCAAAGGGATAGGGCATCCTGACAGTATATCAGACGGATTGGCAGAAGCCGTAAGCCGCGCGTTATGCAGGGAATACATCAACAAATGTGGGGTTGTACTCCACCACAACACAGACGAAACTCAGCTCGTAGCTGGAAGGTCATGTCCCAGATTTGGGGGTGGAGAAGTACTGCAGCCAATATATATTTTGCTGGTGGGCAGAGCTACAAAAGAGTTCGAAAGCATCGAATTTGCTACCGAGTCTGTAGCTCTTCAAGCTGCAAGGAAATATCTTAGGAATACTCTTGTAAATATGGACCTTGATAGAGATGTAATCATGGACTGCAAACTCGGAACAGGTTCTTCAGATCTAAGGGATGTATTCAAAAGAGATAGAGTTCCTATTGCAAATGATACTTCCTTCGGTGTTGGACATGCTCCTTTTTCTGAGCTTGAAAATCTTGTCTACAATACAGAAAGACAACTTCTCACAGACCTGAAATCACGTATTCCTGGCATCGGGGAGGATATGAAGGTAATGGGATTGAGGGATGGGGAAGATATAACCCTTACAATATGTAGTGGCATGATTGGGAAATATATCGACGATTTGAACAGTTATATGAGTATAACTGAAGAGATGAATAATTATGTAGGGGAACTTGCAACTCGTTACACTGAACGAGATGTGAAAGTCTTCATTAACGTAGGAGATAACCTGGAAACATGTAGTGTTTTCCTCACAGTAACCGGAACTTCAGCTGAAATGGGAGATGACGGTTCCGTTGGGCGCGGAAACCGCTGTAATGGCTTGATAACACCAAACAGGCCTATGAGTATGGAAGCTAC
>PMJC01000156.1:254-3242 GCA_003157235.1 Methanosarcina sp. | reverse complement strand
CAAACGGGTGATCGGCCTGCCGGGAGAAAAGGTCCAGATCAAAAATGACCAAGTCACCATTTTCAACGCCCAGCATCCGGACGGATTTGTCCTGGATGAAAGCGCGTATCTCTCATCCAACGTCGTGACTAGCGGGGATATGGTCATCAATCTGAAGCCGGATGAATATTTTGTCATGGGTGACAATCGCATGTTCAGTTCCGATTCGCGGATCTGGGGACCGGTGCCGAAATCCGATATCATCGGCAAAGTCTTATTAAGAGCTTGGCCATTAGATCAATTAAGCGTATTTTAAATTTTCAATAATCAATAACCAATTTACAATCAATTTACAATAATCAATTATCAATTTTGAAAATTCAGCATTTGAAAATTCAATGAAAATTGTAAATTGTGAATTGAAAATTATAATTCTTATACTATTATTTAGAAAGTGTATTTCCAAAAATCTATACTATACAAAAAAGTGAAGTTCAGTGAATATTACTAAATAAAGATCTTTCCAAACTGGAATTCATTTATCCAGAATTTGAAATAAACATATACATCTTAATGTATAAAAATAAGCTCCAAACTTCTGTTTTCTTCTTATAGTTCAAAGTTATATCTTGCATTTTTTATTCCTGATCTTTTTTATTTTTTCTAAAATATTGTACCGATAAAATGCGTCTTTCGTAATAAAATTCTATATAGATTCGCATAGTCTATCAAAAGTAGGTTACATCGTTATTCCAGATCTATGAATTATTAACTCCATATTTATCTGCACTTTCCTCCTGAATTGAATAATGAAACAAATGTTTTGCACAAAATCAAATATTTATTTCATAAAGGTTTCAAGATAATTATTTAAATATGATTTTGATAATAAGGAGTGAGTATATTTTCTTATATAATTATATATATCCTATAGATTGATAAAATAAAATTTGTGAATCAAGATCATTTGAATTAATATATTAATAACATTAAGATTATATAATATATCTTATATTTCTGCACATATTAACTTTCTGATCAGCTTAATTGGCCAGTTTAAAACTTTAGAGCATATCAAAAGACTATTATATCACTCTTGGAACAAAATTTTCTTTTATCGTTCGTGAAATAACTATCTGGCTAACCTGAGACATCAGTCTTCCTCTGAGAATTACTTTATAAAGATCATTACAAAAAAATAAAAAATACTTTATCAACTATGTAGTTTTTATGAATAATAGCATTAACTCAATTCGATCTCACAAGGAGGGACTTAAACGACAAGCAAAGTCTATTTCACAGATTTTAGGGCAAGAAGTCCTCAGGAAAATACAATAAGCAAAATTCAAAAGCTCTTTGAGAAAGCGGGTTTTGTCGAGCTTCTGGGAGTAGACGACCTAACTGCGATCAAGATCCATTTTGGGGAGTATGGAAATGATGGATACCTTAATCCTGTTTTTGTCAGGCAGATCGTAGAAATGATTCGGGCAGCTGGATCAAAGCCATTTATCACAGATACGAATACCTTGTACTCTGGAAGCCGGCATAATGCAGTTGATCACCTGACAACAGCGATAGAACATGGTTTTGATTATTCTGTTGTCATGGCTCCGCTTATTATCTCGGATGGTTTGAAGAGCCAGAACATATCCGAAATTGAGATCGGACAAAAAAATTTTAAGTCCGTAAAGATAGGGGCTGACATTGCTGCAGCAGATTCCATGATTGTAATGTCCCACTTCAAAGGTCACATTGTAGCTGGCTTTGGAGGAGCTATCAAGAATCTGGCAATGGGCTGTGCCCCTGCAGCCGGCAAGAAGGACCAGCACTTCAGTACAAGCCCACATGTTGTTGAAGAAAAATGTATAGCCTGTGGCAAATGCATCGAGGTATGTTCTGTGGGAGCTGCTTCCCTTTTAGGGGATGTTTCGAGGATCGAACCTAATATATGTATCAGCTGTGGACAATGCATGGAAACCTGTCCTGTAAACGCCATTGATATAGACTGGGAACACGATATCCCTCAATTCCTTGAATGCCTTACAGAGTATGCATATGGTGCCGTAATAGGGAAAAAAGACAGAGTAGGTTATATCAACTTCCTTCTTAGGATTACTCCTGACTGTGACTGTGTTCCCTGGAGTGATGCCCCTATTGTTCCAGATGTAGGGATCCTTGCCTCGAAAGACCCAATTGCCCTCGATCAGGCGAGCTACGATCTTGTGAATAAGCAAAAAGGACTTGTCAATTCCTCTCTACATTCAAACCATGAAAAAGGGGCAGACAAGTTTAGGGGCGTTTGGCCTATGGTAGATGGGACTCACCAGCTTAAGTATGGGGAAAAAATAGGGCTTGGAAGCCGAGATTATGAATTAGTTGAAATTTAAGTTAATTCAAACGAATTAACTCTTCACAACATTTTTCTGTTTTTATTCATACGAACTGCAAGAAATCATTGCATTTGTGGATTAGTACCAAAATCAATTTCATTTGATTTAATCACAAATATATTTTTGAAAAAGATTAATTTAGCAGATATCTTAAGTTAATATATGAGATAAGGTTCTCCAACTTTACTGGAGATGAATAAATGTGACCCTTCAGGAATAATGACATCGAGAAAATGTGATTTATTGAATAGTCAAAAACAAAAAAAATCCTAATAACCTCGGTTTTGATGGATGGGAACACATCAATTTTGTGAGTAAAATAGATGAAAATGGCATGATTACAGTTGATTTTGGAATCCAGTCATTATGCTATACACTATTTCATTTAGTCCTTTTAGCCTTGATTTTATACCTCTAATGCATGAGTCCTAATATTTTTAAAAAGTTCTGTTTTTTCTGCTGATGTGTTTGAAAACGTGGACGTTCCATAGTTTATAGGAATATCAAGTATTTGACCGATTACATGCTAGTAAATGCAAAAAAGTACTGAGAAACATATATAGCTAAATTTCATCAATTCTCTTTATGTCGGTTTTTAATTTAAATTAATTTGAGAAAA
>PMJC01000156.1:0-197 GCA_003157235.1 Methanosarcina sp. | reverse complement strand
CTACTCTTCGCAGAAGAGCAGCTGTTCCCCTACGAAGATACCCAGATTGAACCTCGTGTTTAAAATAAATGGCTTTCTCACTAATTTCTCTTTGCCTGGATTCATTCAGATGTGGAATAATAATTTAGAAGGCCTGTACCTTCATGCCTTTGTCTTTAAGATTGAAAGCTAACTCAAGTGCTTGTTCTAGAATTTCT
>PMJC01000172.1 GCA_003157235.1 Methanosarcina sp. | reverse complement strand
AGGGTAGCTAGGATAGCTAGGGTAATTAGGGTAGTACGAGTATCCATAAGGATAACCATAATTCCAACCCCATCCATATTCTCCTAAGCCACCACGTGAACTAGCTACAACTGCTGTCAAAGATACTACAAAAAGGACTGCCAGCAAAATAGCTAACACCTTTTCCATTCTACTAGATAGTTGTTTCAACATTTATTTCACTCCATTTTTATTAGGGATTTACACAATTTTTAAGATTAATTGTATAAACATTAGGTTATAATTAAACAAATATATAGTTTACTAATATATATCCTAATTAATGTTATGATTAAGATATAAAACATTTACATAATCTTCTATACATTGAATGTTTCAGAGTTTAAATTCGTTAACAACAATTTTTACTTATGAAAACTCTTACTGATTTTGCTCTTTAATAGGTATCTACATTTTTTAAGTCAGTTAGATACAAAGTTGTTGAAATTGATTCTTTAATTGAGTGGAACTCAAGTAAATTACCGAACATTAGAACACTGGATTGACAAGTACACTAACATAATGAAAGCTTATGTAGGTAACCTGAAGTCACATGTCAGTCAAAAGTAAGGAGCTAACGAAGTTTATGTAAAGATCAAAGGTGACATGAAATACTTTTAGTTTTATGGATGATGAAACTTGATACTGGATTGCTCAGAAAGTTGTAGACAGTAAGCAAAAACAAGATGCAAGAAAAATCTCCCAAAAAGGCGGCGAGATTACAGGACAGGTACCAGAGACTCTAATCACTGATAGCCAGCCAACTTATCAGGATGCACATTCAATAAAGAGTTTTACACCAATACGAAGTCCCAGTCTCAATACATCAACTTTATGAAGTTAATAGGGCATGAAAATACTGCAAACAATAATAAAATATAAAGAATTAATGGCGAGATCAGAGAACAGACAACGAGGAGATTGAAGATTAAGGAAACTTCTATTCTTAAAGTTATGCAGCTATATCACTATTCAAATATAAGACCACATGAAGGATTGGAAGGAAAAACACCTAATGAAGCTTGTAAGATTGAGTTGAAATGTGGAATAAGTGCTAACCCTTATACAGATTGTGAGTATGCAGGCAAAAATCACTTAATACTTTATTTTATCATTACTTTTTTTTTAGTGCACATCTAAAATTAACCAGAGATTACTAGTATTAAAACTAAATTAAAAATTGCTGCTTTTAGTTTTTCCCTCACTTCCATTGGCTTCAATAAATTATCGATTTATGTTTCAGGCATTTCTAAAGGCTCTCCACTATCTGGAATTTTAAAGATGTGAGGTTTGCCACCAACATAAATGTTTATATTGCATCTCTCTATCAACTGTAAAAAGAACGCGCATAAACTAACCACTTTATCCATAGTTATGTCTGGATAATACGCAGCTTTTAAGAACAGGAGCGCATGAAATCGGTTATTCCCTATTATCTCAAAAGTCTTCCTTTCTTCATCAATTCATGTATTGAATATACGGACTAAATTAGCATGATTTGTAGGCATTTTAATTCAATATAACACCTCAAAATTAGTATCTATTCATTTTAGATATTGTTTTTTCAGTTCTGCATCAGAATCTTCTAAAAAAAATGCAAAATCTTCCCACTTTTTGTTTTTGTCTCCATTGATTAAATAATTATTTATATTGGATAGAGATTTATCCATTAAACTAGTCTTTCCAGAATATCCAACTATAAAATGAGGAAATGAATAAATTATTGTCTTTTCTTCCGACTATTTAGTACCTCTGATTACTCTTCTATTGCCTTCTAACATAACACCATCTTTGCATAGGATACCAATTATTAATGTCATTAGATGGTCAGTTAAGTAATTATTTGATTTTATTATTTCTTTATAATTTCACTGGGTTTAAAATCATTCAAATTATGTTTTAACATCGCAACGTCAAAATTATTTTGATATCCCAGTAGTCATCACACCTACCATATGCCTTGCAGTTTCCCAGCAAAATCCCCCGAGTTTTTGCACCCCTATTTCTAAGAGATTATCCCCAGAGACTCCACAGAGACTCCACAGAACCGATGCACATAATCTTTATGTACTAGAAATGTTATTCAGAACATACCAATTCCGACTGATCACTTGATTTTTAATTCATCATTTCTAAGCTTAATGTTTTCGAATAGACACTATAGAAATGTTCGAACGCGATAGGGAATTTTTCCCGCGTGAGTAAGGTTTTAATACAAATTACAAATCTTGCGGAGGAACATACATTGGGTAAAAAATCGCTGATAAAACTTACGAGAAAAACAAATCCAAAAATAGTTTCCCTTATTCTTACCTTGAAAGATAGGGCAAATATAGATGATGCCCCAATCTGGAAGGATATCGCGAAACGTCTTGAGATACCGTCTAGAAATTATGCAGCTGTGAACATAAGTAAAATCAACAGGCATACTGCAAATTATGACGTTCTGCTCATCCCAGGTAAAGTTCTGGGCGCTGGTCTCATTGATCACTCTGTAACTGTTTCGGCTGTAACCTTCAGTGGATCAGCAATTAAAAAAATCACTGAAGCCGGTGGCAAATGTCTGAGTCTCGAAGAGATTATGGAAGCAAATCCAAAAGGGTCCGGTATTAGGATTTTTTGTTGAGAGGTTTAGAAGATGAAGGTTATCGATGCAAAAGGGCTTATTTTGGGACGTCTGGCAAGTAAAGTTGCAAAGCAACTGCTTTTAGAAGACAAAAAAATATATGTTGTAAATGCCGAAAAAGCTGTAATTTCTGGCTCAAGGGCAACCACACTTAAAGAATACATGGAAACTCTGAAAAGGGGTGCTACAGAGTTTGGGCCCTATTTTCCCAAGCGGCCAGATCGCATCCTGAAGAGAACTATTCGTGGAATGTTGCCTTATAAGAGAGCTAGAGGCAGGGATGCAATGTCCAGGCTCAAAGTCTATGTAGGTGTTCCCTACGAACTCAAGAGCGCTGAACTGATCACCATTGAAGATGCCGATATGAGGCTTCTGAGTTCTAATAAATATATCGAACTTGGTGAAGTGAGCCAGAAAATGGGTTCAAAATTCTAAAAGGTGAGTCCTCATGGTCAAAGTAGTTAATTCATCTGGAAAGCATAAGACTGCAACTGCACGTGCAACAGTCACGAAGGGAAATGGGAGGATAAGGATCAATAAAATTCCACTCGAGTTATATACCCCAGCGATTTCAATGATGAAGATCTCCGAACCTTTGATGATCGCAGGAAATGAGATNNGGGATTGACATCAATGTAGATGTTCGAGGCGGTGGAATTGTTGGGCAAGCTAATGCAGTGAGAACAGCTGTTGCTAGGGGTATTGTGGAATGGACAAATGATACAATTGTCAGAGACAACTTCGCAAATTATGACCGAAGTTTACTTGTGAGCGATTCCAGGCAAAAAGAATCAAAGAACTTTGGTGGACCTGGAGCAAGGGCTAAATATCAGAAATCTTACAGGTAGAACTATGATTCCAGTCAGATGTTTCTCATGTGGAAAAGTTATCTCTAACTATTGGGATGAGTACAAAAGACGCGTCAACGATGGAGAAGAAGGGGCCTTAGTACTGGATGATCTAGGGATCACACGCTACTGCTGTCGCAGAATGATCTTAAGCCACGTCGAACTTGTTGATGTGCTTTCACCATACCAGTAAGGGACCGTAGGGTAGCTTGGTCCATCCTTCGGCGTTCGGGACGCCGGAACCTGAGTTCGAATCTCAGCGGTCCCATTTCCCTGTTCCCATTTCCCTGTTTAAAGGGTTACTGGTTTTCAGTCATGTATGTGCTAAAATCAAATAGGTCATACTTTTAGATTATTGAACTTCATCTGTGCATTTTGAGTTTCAGGGTGATCAGTTGGTCAAGGAAATATATACTAGGTTCGAGCGTGCACGTATTGTAGGTGCAAGAGCGTTGCAAATTGCAATGGGAGCTCCTGTCCTTATTGAAGATGATGGACGGTTGGATCCTCTGAGTATTGCTATTGAAGAATTGAAAGCCGGAGTTATTCCTATTACAGCCAAGCGTAAAATCAATTGAAAATTATGTGAGATTCTTTTTAATATATTGGATATTTTTTATTCTATTTTATGAGGTGACTTTATGGAGGAAATTGAGGAAATAGTGCAGGAGGAAAAAGAAGCACAGGATTCTCCTGAAGAAAATATTGTGGCTGAAGCAAAACCTGCACTTGAAAGGGAAGCCATAGCAAAAACTAGATATGCACCTGTAGAATCTGACGACGAAGCTTCTGCTAAAGAGGGGACTACATCCCTTGTGGCCATTGATGAATACCTGGCAGCAGGTGTCCACATCGGAACCCAGCAGAAGACTCAGGATATGATGCGCTTCGTATACAGGGTCAGAACCGATGGATTATATGTGCTTGATATCCAGTCAACAGATGAAAGAATCAAAGTTGCATCAAAATTGTTATCTCATTACGATCTTTCAAGAATTCTTGTTGTTTCTTCAAGACAGTACGGTCACTATCCTGCGAGGATGTTTTCTAAGGCTCTTGGTACAAGGGCAATGCTTGGAAGATTCATTCCTGGTTCTCTTACAAATCCACAAATCTATGGCTTTTTTGAGCCGGAAGTTGTGATTGTGACCGATCCTGCAGGAGATGCCCAGGTTCTGAAGGAAGCTTCAAGTATTGGAGTACCTGTTATAGCACTTTGCGACACTAACAATCTGATTTCAAACGTGGATCTTGTAATCCCCACGAATAACAAAGGTCGAAAAGCTCTTTCTCTTGTTTATTGGTTGCTTGCAAGGGAAGTCTCCAGGCTCAATGGTACTCCTTTCAATTATGAGTTGACCGACTTTGAAACTCCTATCTGATACCAAAAGACACACCTGCATACTTGCAAGGATATATAAAAAAACGATCCATATCTAATATGGTGATTTTAAATGAGACGGCCAGCAGTTGCAGGGCAGTTTTATCCCCTGAATCCTGAATATCTAAAAGAAGAACTCAAGAGATGTTTTAAAGGTCTGGAAATCCGGGAACGAGACGTTCTCGGGGCTGTTTGTCCACATGCAGGGTATGTCTATTCTGGGAAAGTAGCTGCAAGTGTCTATGCAACCCTCCCTAAAGCTGATACCTATGTCCTTATTGGTCCCAATCATACTGGATATGGTTCACCTGTATCTCTATCCAAAGACACATGGGAGACTCCCTTGGGAATTGTAGAAGTTGATTTAAGACTTGCGGATGGATTTTTAGGGAGCATCGTTGATGTGGACGAGCTTGGACACAGATACGAACATTCTATTGAAGTGCAGATCCCTTTTCTCCAATATCTTTTTGGAAAATCTTTAAGGATACTTCCCATTTGTATGGGTATGCAGGATGAAGAGACTGCAGTTGAGGTAGGAAACCTTGCTGCCAATCTTGTTTCCAAAAGTGGGAAAAAAGTCGCTATCATAGCTTCGAGTGATTTTACTCATTACCAGCCTGCAGAGATTGCAAAGAAAATAGATAATGAAGTCATTGAGGCTATTCTGAATCAAGACGTATCCGAAATGTATGACCGGCTCTACAAGAGAAATGCGTCTGTCTGCGGATATGGCCCAATTGCCGTGATGCTTACAGCATCTAAAAAGCTTGGTGGAAACCGAGCAACTCTTCTTAATTACGATAACAGTGGGACTGTTTCAGGAGATATGAATGCAGTTGTAGGATATGCCGCGATTATTGTGGAATAAGAGAAGTTCTACGGAAAATTAAATCCACTAGTTTTAGATGCTATTGAAAACCGAATAGTTATAGTCACTTATGCCTGGGTAAGTTTTTTTAGAAATATTATTTTTATTTAACTGCATACTAGTCTATAAAATTCAATTTCAAATTCAAAATAATAACTCAATTCCGTCATATATTTAAACCAAAATTGAAAATTACAGAGGAGTAGGATGGTTTCGTGTTCTGCGCCTGGGAAAATCTATATTTTCGGAGAGCATGCGGTCGTTTATGGAGAAACCGCAATAGCATGTGCAGTTGATCTGAGAACACGAGTGAGGGTAGAACTTAACGATTCGATAATAATTCAGTCTAAAATTGGCAGGACAGATATTAATTTTGAAAAACATCCCTATATCACCTCAGTTATCGAGAAAATGAGGGAAAATACACCGATAAAAGGTATTTTTCTAGAAATTGATTCCGAAATCCCCATGGGTTCCGGACTCGGATCATCTGCTGCGGTGACGATAGCAAGTATAGGCGCTCTCAATGAAATGTTTGGATGCGGTCTTTCTCTCGAAGAGATTGCACAACTTGGCCATGAAATAGAGCTTCAGGTCCAGGGAGTTGCAAGCCCCACTGATACTTATGTCTCTACATTCGGAGGAGTTGTTACAATTCCGGAAAGGAGGAAACTGAGAATTCCAGACTGCGGAAT
>PMJC01000359.1 GCA_003157235.1 Methanosarcina sp. | reverse complement strand
TAGAAGAAGGTAAAGTTGAGCCCATACATCCCTCTGAAACTAGGGGAGGTAAAAAGAAAGGCCTTTTGGACACCTGCAAGTAAGGAGGCTTTGGGAGTGGAAATGGATCATTGTTGAAACCTGATAAAACGAGCACATTATCCTTTTTTGGGATAATGTTTAGAGGAGCTTATGCTTACTGTTTTCAGTAACTAGCGCCTATGACCCAATCCTTATTCCAACAACAAAATTGTAAGAAACCGACATTGCAGAAAATCAACCTAAATCAGCTTCATGAAACTGAAAATAAATAAGTAAAAATGTATCAGACTATTCAGCTCAAATTAATGAATATTCTTCATTTCAAAGGATTTATACATCGTCCAAAAAACAAGATATAACTTTGAATATTACGAAGAAAACAGAAGTATGAAGATCTTTTACACATTGCAATATTAACAATTGCGTCAAATTCGAGATAATAGAATTCGAAAATATATACAGGATTATATGCAGTTGAACTGAGAAATAGATAAGCTTCAAACCTCAAAATGTCTTAAAAGTGAATTTGAAAACAAAATTTATTGATTTTAAGTTTGTACTTCAAGTAAGTAACTGCTAATACCTTCAATTAATAAAATTCATTGGTCAAATTACCTTGACTATGTCACAGTATGAGGTAAAAATGTCATCTTTATATCTCATATGCAAAATATATTATTCATAGTGAAATCGATGATCATAACTGGAGTAACTGTCTGATATGACAAAGTCTAGTTACAATAAGGAGAGTAAAATATGGCGGATTTGATAGGACTTGCGGTTGCATTTTTAGTATTAGCACTAGTTGCATTTATATTGGGCGCACGGGGAATTGCTGGTTTCTCTATGGAGATTGCGAAGTGGCTTGTCATAATTTTTATTGTACTTGCAATTCTCACGTTTTTCTTCAGGTGACAGAAACTTCTAGTAAAGCATAGATCTAAATCTAGGACTTACGTATTTGAAGAGAGAATTTTAATACTTGACCTTTGGATGAGGGAGTTATATTCAGAATTTTATAAAACAATTTTCTCAAATTCCCCTTAATTTAAATTAGGAGTTGAGGTGCATGGGAATAGTTGAAGAAACACAAGTTTCGAAGAACATGATTTTCGTGCCGGCAACTGAAATAAAGGGATCTAGGGTTGTCAACGTCAAAGAGGAAAACCTCGGAAAGATTGAATCCTATTGGAAGTAAACAAACAATTTTTGGGTGATTGCATGAAAATGTTGTTTCCGATCCGATTTTCTCACCAGAAGAATACAAGAAAAGACTTGAGGTTCTCGGAAACTCCACTATTTTTGAGAATATGCCCTCTTTAGTTAATGAATTTATATCACGGATTGTGGATATGGAAAAGCAGAAAAATGCAGGTTCGAATCCTGCCAGAGACAAATCGGAGTGAAAATTATGGCAGAAACATAAGCAATTTGGGAACCGACAGAATATAAAGAGTATATGTCCACATTGCAGTGCAACAAATTTGAGTAAAATACCAGTTACACATTATGTGTGTACCGATTGCAACAAAGAATATATGGCTACAGTAGGCCCACACAGAAGAAGATTAATTTATGCTATCTCTCAAAGCCCGAGTCAGTTCTAAAACGAACATGAAATTCTTCGAATAACAGGCCCAAACAAATGAAAGTACTTTTCACCTTACTTTTTTTTNNAGAACCTTTCAAAAAATAATCAATGAATTGTCATCGAAGGCTCAAATGTGACTTGATCACAGATGCCAAATTATCTTTGAAATAATTTCACTTCCCAAATAGATTAAATGATCTTAATTGGTCTTTAAGGCAATTCTACTGGTATAAGTTTTGTTTAGATGGGATATCCACGCTGCAATAGTTAACAATCTCTAGCCCAATTTTTTAAAAGTATGCATAGATATCATACTCCAACTTTACATAATGAATATTTTGGAGTATTTTTGCGGAAATTAGTGCAATTTATCATGATTCCTGAAGGAAGTAAATCTCTCGGAATTTTGCTCTCTCCAAGCAAAAATTATTTGAAAAGTAGGTTACTCCAGGCTTTGGTCTGATGGGAATTATTCTGCAGCCAGAGTTGCAATTCTGCAGCTCGAAACCAGAGTCATCAAAGCTTGCTCTCAAAGTATAGAAAGCAGTTCCATCCATTGTTTTCCCGGCAACACAAATGACTTTATTAGGACTTACTCACTTGAAGTACAAAATTAACTTCAGATGATATGGAAATTTTGAAATAGAATATATTCAGATGTATTGAAGTTGTGAAAACTCCATAAAATCGATATGGAAGGAATTGGCTATATTGCGTATCACGATTATAAGGTAGTTTATCCACATCTGAAGCAGGGGGCATCCTACATTATAATCGTAATAAAATAGATATCAAGTGGGTTTATTGATTTTACCTATGTGTTTCTAATACTTTTTTTGCATTTACTGCACATGTAATCGATCACAAGGAGTATATTCCCATATGTAACGAACTGATCGAGTTTACAGGCACATGGGCAAAAATAATGAGATTCTCATTTTTGCAGTGGAACTACCGTTTTCCAAAAATGGGTGATATGATCATAAATCAGATTTGTGCGGCGACCCGAGGACAAGACGGAACATTTAAAAAAATCTTATTAGTCATATGGTTTTGAGAATACCTTTTTATCAGGCCTTTAAAATTTAGAATTTAATATGATGTTAATAAGTATTGCTTTTTTTGGAAAAGCTAAATGTTAAATTTGTGGAAAACTTCCAGCATAATTAAAACATACTCAATATAAACTTATTGTTAGGTTTTAAAATATTTAATGGGGAAGTAAGTTTTATTCAGAAACTATNNAATTTCGTGGTTATAACCAATACTGTTGATTTGATATCAAGAGCTAGTGGTGCTACTACTAAGAAGCAGATTGAGACATTCTATACAGAATAGAACATCTTCTAATTTTTTTGATAAATAAT
>PMJC01000446.1 GCA_003157235.1 Methanosarcina sp. | reverse complement strand
CGGTGAGGCCCTGGACGAGTGGTGGAAACCCATTTATATCCTTTTCTCCCGATCTTCCAACTTTTTGGGACTGATAATCTTTTCTGGTGTGTCAAAAAATCACCTGACTCACTTCTTTATGCTTTTTTCTCTGCGCTCGTCCTTCAGTTCCAGTTTCGTGATCATAACATTGGAAGGGTAGATAGGTCTTGGGACTTCAGTGCCATCCACCTTGGTGGAAATTACCCTGTCCACACAAATAGTACCGTCCTTAAGAGAAACAACCTGGACCTTTCCTTCAGTGTTCTTGAAGTTTCCGCGCATGACCTTTACAGTGTCTCCTTTAATGACTGCAGCGCTTCTTGTACCATACTCCTTAGAAAGTTCTTCACTTAACCTCGCACCCATTAATCTCTGCCTGANNTCGCTACCTCAAACAATAATAGATGCTGTGGTCCCTATCTTAGGGTACCTCTCAGCTACTTCCCTTGCAACTGGACCTTTTATATCCGTACCTTTGGGAATTCCTTCTTCATCCGTTATCACCATGCCGTTATCCTCAAAAGACACATGAAGCCCGTCAGGACGACGGAATTCTTGTTTCTGACGAACCACCACTGCGAGAAGAACCTGTTTCCTCATTTCGGGTGTGCCTTTCTTTACTGAGACAACGCACATGTCTCCAATTCCTGCGCAGGGCATCCTGTTTTTGACTCCTCTGTACTTCTTGACAGAAATAATCTCAACGACCTTGGCTCCTGTATTATCAACACAGGGAATCTTGGCGCCTGCGTTCAAAGCCCTTGGGATATTGGAACGTATGCCTTTCATTTGGGCACCTCCGCTTTGACTACTACGTAGGACTTGGTCTTGCTTAGACGTCTGCATTCCACAATCATTACAATATCACCTACTTTTGCTGTAATGCATGGTGGGTTGTGTGCGTGAACCTTAGATCGTCTTTTCTCGTATCTCTGATATTTTGGCACCATTTTCATGTATTGCCTTTCAATAACTACCGTATTGTCCATCTTACTGCTGACCACGGTACCTACAAGAATTTGACCTCTTACAGAGAGTGTTCCGTGGAAGGGACATGATAAATCTTCACATTCTTTTGATGGCGCCGGTATATTCAATCCAATATCTCTTGCCATGAGTTTAGCCCCATTTACGTAATTTTTTGATGTTCTTGATCCGATTTTCGGGTTGTGATAGCAACAGGTTTCCCTGAATTTTGACGAATTCATCGAATCTACGGCCTTTTTCTGAGAGCTCGGCAGGGATTCGAAAGAGAAATTCCGAATCCGCCTTTGGAATTTTCAGTTCCCTGGACTTTGAGTTTTCTATGATCAACATATTCTTTGTTTCATTTATTACTCGTCCATGGATTCCTGTTAGTACTGGATTAGTGGAATGAATCAACTTAATCTCAAGCCCTATCAATTCGTGGTAGATGAGGGTCGAAGGTATAATTTCCACTTTATATTTCATGTAGCTCATGCTGAATTGTCTTTATCCGAGCAATCGTTCTTCTAATCTCTCCGATTCGGCCTGGATTATCTGGAGACCCTCCTGCAGAAGTAAGGGCACGTTCCCTGACAAGCTCGTTTTTAAGGGTTTCAAATTCGTCAGCCCTTTCATCAATTGTCATGGCCCGGATTTCGTTGATTTTAAGAATTGCCATTTATTCCTTAGCCTCCTTGTGAACCCGTGCCATAGGATGCCAATAATCATAGCTCTCATGCTTATGCTGCCAGACACCATTGACTTGTCTGCGGACTTCTTCCGAGCCCTCTACATAGATAAGTTCAGCTTCTTCAGAGTCTTCGGACGCCTCACCCTGGGGTTCTTCTTCAGCTTCTTCAAGCTCTGCAACTTCAATTTCCTCTACTACTTTTTCGACTGCTTTTTCGGATGCTGCTGCAGGAGCTTTGGGTTTTGCAGTTCGTTCCTTTTTAGGAGCCACAGCGGGTTTCTCAGCCGGTTTTTCGACGGGTTTTTGGGCTGGCTGTTCAGTGACAATTTCATTTAACTCCTTGATCCTGTATGAGTCAGGCAGGACAACACCTGGCTGAATGATCCGGACTTTGCAGCCAAGAGTCCCGAGCTTTTTGATTGCTACTGCAAACCCTTCGTCTACTACCTCTTCAACAGGGTTTCCGGAGTGCTTTATGTATCCATTAATGAATTTTTCAACTCTGGACCTAGCACCTGTAAGCTTTCCTGAGATTACAACTTCACATCCAAGAGCACCTGCATTCATAACTGCACGGAGAGTGTTGTGCCCAGCTTTCCTGAAATACCAACCTCTCTCAATTGAAGCTGCAAGTCTTGAAGCCATCATCTGGGCATTAAGTTCAGGTCTCTTGACTTCTTGGGCATCAATCTGCGGGTTTTCAAGGTTGTATTTGATAGCAACGTCCCTAGTAAGTTTTCGAATAACTTTTCCGGCCTTTCCGATTACCATTCCCGGCTTTTCGGAATAAATAATAATCTGGGTGCCCATTGGGGTCCTGTTAAGCTCCATACCACCATATCCAGCCCTGTTCAGCTGCTCTGCAAAATACTCGCCCATGGAAGCCTTGACATACCCATCATTAACGAACTTTTTTTCTATTGCCATTAGCGCACCTCAGAAAGGATCATCTCGATATTTACGGTTTCGGTATCTTTGGGGGTAGCCCGTCCTCTGGCTCTCGGCATAAATCCATGAATTACCCTTCCTCGCTGAGTTGCAGCATGAAAGATATACATGTTTGCGGGTTCAAGGCCTTTATACTCTGCATTACTTTCTGCATTTTTTAGAACCTTGAGAATTTCCTTTGAAGCATTGACCGGGTACCTGCCGGCAGCCATGGGACCTTTTCGGTGTCCTGTTCCATCGTGATGTCTTTTGAAAGGTACTGCCTGTTTCAAAGCAATTACGTCCTCTAAAAACTTCCTTGCTTCAGCAACCTTCATGCCCTTTATTTTACAACAAACCTCTCGAGACTTTTTAGATGAAATGTGCAGTTCTGAACCCATAGCCTTAGAGGTTATTTCAGGATTTCCCTTGACTGAATAATCAATTTTTGCCATTCCCTTTCACCTCACTTCAATGGCACAAACTTGCTTGAACGAGTTGCTCCAACACCTGCACTACCATGTGTAACTTTGGATCTTGTGGGCGCAAATTCTCCGAAACGGTGCCCGATCATTTCAGGCTGAAGATCCACACTTACAAATTGCTTTCCATTGTGGATTTCAATTGCCTTTCCGATCATTTCTGGAAGAATGATCATATCTCTATGATGAGTCCTGACCTTCTTTCCTTCCTTAAATTCGTGCAGGACTTTTTTTTGCCCGTCTGTAAATCCACGTTTGATGCTCCTGCGCTCTCTCGAAGGCAGAAGTTCTACAAACTCTTCAAGACTCAGTTCCTGAAGTTCTGAGATAATTTTCCCGCGATAGGTGTACTCACCCTTTCTCTTAGGTAACCTTGATGTTGATTTTTTTACCATAACGAATGCCCCTCATCAACGCTTCATTCCCGTCCTTCTTGCTGCAATTAGTCCGACCTTTCGTCCTGGCGGGGCGTTCCTGCTAACAGTCGTTGGTTTTCCTGGATGCTTCCAGGCACCTCCACCAAATGGGTGGTCACGCGGATTCATGGCAACACCTGAAACCCTTGGATACTTTGCAGCTCTTGTTTTCAGCTTATGATACTTTTTCCCGGCTTTGAGCCATGGTCTGTCCACTCTACCTCCGCCTGCAACAATACCTACAACTACCCTGCAGCTTGGGTTAAGCCATTTGATAGTACCTGAAGGCATTGCCACTGCAGTCCTGTTGAGCTCATGAGTTACAACAGTCGCGTATACGCCTGAGGAGCGAACAAACTTACCCCCATCATTTGGTTTTGATTCGATATTGCAGACAAAAAAACCTTCCGGCACCTTTCCTACAGGAACTATATTTCCTGGCTTGACCTCTGCATTTTCTCCACACTCGATTGTATTCCCGACTGCAATGCCCTCGGAAGCCAGTAAGAAAAGTTCTTCCCCGTTTTCAAAGGCCACTTTTGCGATTGGAGCTGAACGAGCAGGGTCGTGCTCTATACCTATGACTTTTCCCTCCAGGGAAATGTTTTCATCAACACGAGGATGTCTCAGATCTGCCTTGTACTTGTGAGAAGGTGCTCTGTAGGTTGGAGTACCCCTACCTCTGTTTTGTGATATGATTCTTTTACCCATGCATCACACCTCACAAGAGTCCTATCCGGGTTGCAATCTCGTGTGCTGACTCAGGCTCTTCGAATGCCAAGATTGCTTTTTTCGTCCCCTTCATGGTGGTCATTGTCCGTATGGACTTTACCTTGAATCCATACAGCTTTTCAACATCCTCTACGATCTGCGTTTTGTTTGACCTGGTGTTAACGACAAACTGGAGCTTGTTTTCATCAAGCAACATCATCGCTTTTTCAGTAACAAAAGGATAGTCAATGGAACTCATTCGAATAAGACCTCCAGTTTCTCAATTGCAGATTCTGTCCAGATAGTAAGGCGTCCAGCATGAGTGCCAGGTGCAAGAAGTTCGGCATTCAGTGAATTTACTGTTGTGACGTCTACCCCAGATAAGTTTTTCGCAGCCTTCAGGATAGGGGAATCTTCCCCTGCAACNNCCTGATATGTCTTCCATATTTTGCCCTCATTACGTCTTCGTAGACTCCAACAACTCGCAGGAAGTCTATTACCTGTTTTGTTTTACCCAGATCTTCAAACGTTTTTTCAGCAACAATAGGAAGCTCAGCTTCAAAGACATGGCCTCTCAGGATTACAAGCGTAGGATCCCGAGTTGCTGCGATTGCAGAGCGGATTGCATAGCGGCGTTCCTTGGTGTTGACCTTCTCTCTCCTGTCAGCTTGGGGTTTTGGCGGGTGGGCCCTTCTTCCGCCTTTTGCGTGCGGGACTCTTGCAGCTTTACTGCTGTTTATAAGTCTTGGAACTTGAGCAACGCCTCTTCCAGAACCCCAGGACCTTGCAGAAGTTTCCATTCCTGCATAGAGACGGGGACCATAGGGTTGAAGCCTATTTGCTTGTGCTGCAAGAACTGCCTTTTTGATCAAGTCAGGGCGATAGTCCGTATCAAACACGGATGGGAGTTTAATTTCCCTGATAACCCTTCCTGTAAGATCTATAGTTTTTGCCTTAGCCATTTTACTTCACCCCTGTTTGGATTCCCTGCTTATGTGAACGATATTTGGTTCTCCAAGGTCGACTTTCTTTGCCCTAATCGGATCTCGGAGTCTGATAAGTCTCTTGGAAGGTCCGGGAACACTACCTTTGATCAGCACATAATCACCTCTGATCAGGCCGTAGTTGAGGAAACCACCATCTGGAGTGACTTCTGCTCCATTGGATCCAATCTTAAGTATGCGCTTGTTGAACTCGGTCCTCTGATGATATCCCATCTGACCCATCTGTGGGACTCTCCAGGAAACATGAGCTGGATGCCATGGGCCAAGAGTACCTATCTGCCTCAGGCTACCCTGTCTTGAGTGCTTGCCCTTCATCAATTGGATACCCCAGCGCTTGACAGGACCCTGGGTGCCCTTTCCGATGGTGACCGCGGCTGTATCAACAAATATTCCAGTTTTGAAAACATCGGTAATTCTTACGAGGGTGCCAAGAATTGACTTTGAGTATTCGAATTTAGTATTGAGATCCTTTGCACTGATTCCGGATTCCATGATATCGGGCGTCTTCTTGGGAATGCCTGTCAGGCTCTTTGGCAGAGTATAGGTCACTGCTCTGATATCGCTCACCTGACCTTCTTCAATCATTTTCCCAATCGTTTCAAGGGTTTCAATCAAATTTTCAGCTGCTGGGATATTGATCCTACGCTTGAGTTCAGGATCTAGATCTGCGGCCCACACTTCAGCGATTGCCCTCTCTCCGACACTGTCTTCTGTATAAGCCCGGATAGCTGCAACCCTGATTGCAGGAGTTTCGATTACAGTNNCATGATTACGTGGGTCATTCCAACCTTGTACCCTGCAAAACTCTGTAACCTTGGTTCACCGATAGCTTCCGGCCAGGCCCTGAACCGTGGAATGTGACCTTTTGCCCTTTTTCGCGGACTGAATGCGAGTGAACCTCGTTTTGGTCGGTGTATGCTTGCCATATTTCTACTCCGTAAATTTCAATTTAGATACCAGCCCCTCCGGTCGACTCAACTAAAGTGACAAAAGAAGAACTCACTGGATTCCCCAAACGCTACCAGGTTAGGAGGGATGTTTTTCAGACCTGCCTGGCAAAAAAAGCCTCGAGCAGACCAGAGCTTTACACTTCCGGTACCCTAATTCCTTCAGGCATCTGCATACGGCCCTTTCCCACAGTATCTGAGGAAGCATACGCTTAAAGGACCGATGTTACGATCCCTGGCAGACCCTAATCCAGGTATCCAGCCCTGATTTGAAACATATCGCAATTTATTCGAAACTTCAGCATTCAGTAACCTGATCTCATACTCAGTAACCAGTAATATTACTTGAAACTTCAGTATTCAGCAACTGCAACCGCGACTCATCGAAAACCTAAACAGTTTCGTGCGATTTTAGGCGCATATAGCGCCAAAAGCGGGCGTTTCAAAGCATTGGCCCTTTGACACTCATGTTGATCCAACTTTTCTCACTGGATTTATCTTCAAATACAGAAAATTTCACCTAATCAACGGCAAAAATCCAATTTCCCAGAAGCTTCCAGGAACTTAGCATAAGCAACACATTGATTTTGCGTAATAATTTCAAGCACAAAAGTGCTTGAAATCTCAATCTCTGATGTACGTTGCCTGTAAATAGCATATCTAATATATAAATCCTTTGTGGAAGACTATAACAGAAAGAAGAAACGAATCAATGAAAAGTGAGAAAAAAAATGAATAAATTAAACAATTACAGCCTGGACAAGATATTGGGAACATATTGTAAATGTTAAGCCAAAGAGGATCTCAATAACCACCTAAATTTAGTCATCTTCTGATAAAATGATATATAAAAAACTCGTGAAAATAGAAGGGGATATAAATTATCTCTAATAAATATCAACACACGAAAAATCTTTACCGGATAACCTGAGATTGAAAACAATTATGAAGTGGTGAAATGTGGATGATGGAGGTTATATCCGGAACTGTTGATAGTGGTAAAACTTCGATGTCATTACAAAAGATGTCGAAGACCACAGAAAAAATATAAGAAAATTATATGATCAAAATTATATTATTAATTTGGAGTAGTTATTTGTACTTTTCACACCAGAGTGATAGCGTTAACATATCCCATTGCTTGCAGCAGGATTCAACACCAAAACTTTGATTCAATGCAATTTTTGCAATAATTTTGTGATCTATAATTGATTTGCTTTTATTTGTGTATAAAATGCCTTCACATCTCGCGCACTTTCAATGACAACAAGAAAATAATGCATCAACAAATCATAAACAGGAATCAAAATGTCATTTGTTGATTCAAATGCAACAACAACACATTTTTTTTATATAAACAAACTTTTAAAATCTAAAATTTTGTAATCATATCTATGGAAACTCTGTTGTTTCATTTACCATATTTATACTGAAGATACAGCAATAAAAAACGCTTATGAACTTCAAAACTACAAAAGTTATTCACTATTTCTGACAATTTTATACCACCAAATCTGTTTGGTCAGTGAAATTACTCAAAAGCAATTTGGCATCCGCGATCAAAGTTACATTGAGCCTTCGATGGCAATTCATTGATTAGTTTTGGAACGGTTTTTAAAAACCAAATCAATGGAAACCTTACTGCTCAAAGTAATGATGAAATCAATAGTCAAAAAAAAGTAAATTGAAAAGTACTTTTAGATCATTTGTGCCTGTTATATTGATAACTTTAATGCTCGTTTTTAAGAAAATAGAGTGTTTGATAATTCGAATGATTCTCCATTATGTTTATTTTAATTTATGCAGATAGCACGGTGGATTAGTATATGAAGATGGAAGAAGCATAAAATATAAAAATATATCTGGAAGATAAGCAGGAATTATGGATTCAAAGTGGACATTAAAGGATCTAACGGCATTGAAGAGAATTTTGATAAATCCCAATATTTTGTCATCTGTATATAAATAATATATAAATGACTGTGAAAATCATAGGTTTATCGATAATCCTTTGAAGTGCTATTAAAACATCAAACGGATCAAAAAATGAATGACCATAAGATAAGAAAAATGCAATCAAAGTTATGGTGTCGTACCCACAGCAAGCAACGTGGTATGTAACTGCTCTGGATGCAGAGGAATTTTTCAGAATCAAATATTTTCATTTGGTTATATGATTCTTTTTTCTGGGTTCCCCGATATTCACACAGTTTATTATAAAATATGAAGTTGGGACATCGTTCACAGTTCCAGTGTAAACTCCACTACTTCACAGTTTTCCACACAATAACTGTTTTTAATTTAAAGTATTCTTTGAAGATTGATCTGTTGTAATATTTGTATAATCAGTATCAATCTTAAGAAAATATTATTGTTCAGCAAAAAGAATAGGTATATATAACCACTATCATTACCTATTGTGCCAGACTCAAAACAGTATCATTTAGCAATTTCAAAGCATATTTATACTTCAAATAGTTGATGATGTCATTATCTCAAAAAAATTATCATACTACTTCATACAAGAAAACTAGGTGACGTTATTGCTTTATCGACATAATGGTTTACATGAAGTGATCTATTTATTTATAGTGCAAAAGTATCTTAAAATATAAGTCGGTTAGCTAATAATTGGAATTTTGCAAATGTACACGTTTGAATAATTTGTTTGCATATTTGCTCACAATTATTCATTGAAAATTTGATTCATTTTTAAGTTACCGCCATATTGAGAAAATAGATAGCATCCTTGCATATATCTAAAGGAAGTGAAAGGATAACTTTTATAAGGGAAGTTTCCAGCCTCGCAGCAAACCGTGGGATATCGACCTAAATAAAGTAAATATTCACGGAAAAATACCAAGTAGCTAAAATAAGCACTAAAAAAATGAAAGAATAGTTTAATACAAATCTTCATTTGTAAAGTGGAAATTTGAAGGCATTAAGATTATTTTGTGAATTGGAGAAGAATAATGGATCAGGAGCTCTAAAAACCTATTAATTCAGTCCAATAAAGCTATAAACCTAAAAATATAAATCTGAAACATATTGGCAAATCGCTTAAATGGTTAACAACTAGTAACAAAGTAGGACTCACACAGCTAAAACTGAGAAACAAATCGGATAAGACCAAAAAATCTAAATGAACTATCAAAATCGTAATATTCAACGATCTAAATCATAATATTTATGACAATTTGCTTGTGCTCTATTAATTCCCTTCAAATAAATAGGTCCTGCAAGAAAAAATATATGATATATACTTAAAATATTAAGTGATTTCTATTTTCATAATCCGATTCATGATTATGCGTAATGCATTATCATCGATTTTATAGTTTATAGGACTTATGCGGTTGAACTAAGAAATCAGTAGCATTAAAAATCAGATTGTCTAAAACATAAGTTCAAATCACAACGTATATTGTACTGAATTTTGTATCTCAAATGCGTAAGCCCTATTTCGTAGCCAATTTAAACCCATCTAGACAGGTCAATTCATGGTTCGGCTAGTCATCAATCCGTTATTTTTTATACTTGCCAAAACAACTGCTTACTTTCACCAACCGTTCTCTGCTATGATAGCCTGCACAAGGTATGTGTAGTCAGGAGCACAGAAGCATCCATAAGGTCCACAGGCACAACCAGGTGCTGTGTCGTAGGGGTGTGCAGGTAAAATCCGAACGGACCTCCCCATCCAACACCAGACCCCCAGCCACCGCCAAAGCCGCCGTGACCATGATCAAAACCACCGTCACGACCACCGCCATTACGTGGTGCTGCACTAGTTGCAACAGCTGTCACTGATACTACCAAAAAGACTAGCACTAGAATGCTAAATGTTTTTTCATTCTGTCAAATTTTTGTTTCCCCATATTTGTATACACTCCGAACTTTTGTTCCATTTAATACAATTTTTTTACGACTGTATGTTTTCCAATTTATTCCAAACAGCAAGTATACCAAGTAAATATTAATCCACCAAAAAATTACCCAATTTTGTTTTTTAAGATAAGTTAATTGGTTAATTTATGTACGATATCATTTGCCAGTCTAAGTGTTTTTAAATTATACCATCAGAGTATTATTATTCAGACAATAGAATGTATAGCGAAATATAAGTAAGAACCTAATATTTAGTAGAAACAATTTTTGACTGAAAAAACCTTTATATTAGCCAGTAGGATATATTTATTTCATAAAGTAGTATTATTTCACAATGGTAGCTGTTTTTAACAAAATGATTCCAACAAAATATGAACTTACTGTAAATATGAGAATATATTACAATTATTGATACTCTAATTTATAATATGTAGAGCATTATTTTATAAAGATATTCCAAATCTGTATATATTTTTTAAAATTCAGATAATATATAATCCTACGTGAGAATGACAAATCATGATAAATTGCTTTATTTCTACAATCATTATTTAAAATAATAATTAATAAAAAATTAGGAAAAATTATAATTTATTCGATATTTTCTGAAATTGGACAAATTTAGCTTCGAACTTGAAAATATAAATCCAAAAAAACTTTTAATTGACTATTCTTGGGTGTCAGGAAAGATTTCGATAAACTCCTAAATTTCGTAATTTGCGTACGGATGGTGCATAAATTACTCGTAAAAATTAGATGTTTAATCGGAAGATCTCAAATTAGCTCTTAAAATCAATGATCTAATTTGACAATTGTTTTTTTAAAAATCCTCCGAATGAATATTTACTTTTAAACCTTTTTTATGATTCAGTAAGCACCACTAATTGATATGCA
>PMJC01000432.1 GCA_003157235.1 Methanosarcina sp. | reverse complement strand
CCATCTGAGTAAAATAACTTGCAGTCGATTCACCGCTGTAGACTTGCCAGTTTGTATTAGTGATAAAACTAGATGCAGTGTTGATGGCAAAACTTAGATTAAAAGCCCCGAATTTTTGTGGGTTTAATGGTAGTGAATCTTGAAAAAGAAGAATTAGAACGAGAATTACAAAACCTATACCATTGAAAATGAGCATATCTCGCGAATAGCTCCGCCATCCTTCTTCTTTATCAGGATCAGTATCTATTAATCTGTATATTGCCTTTTCGAGATGTCCCAGAATTCCTCTGGACAAACTTCCGTNNCACGAACAATGAAACTGCTAAAAAGAAATGCCACCCCAGTTACGAGAACTAAAAAAAGGATTAGCATTATACTATCTGAAAGTATATCTGGTGTTGTCATATCATAATCAAGTACCAAAATTTCTTTACTAATCTTAACCTAAACATGAACCGCTGAAAACATAAAGATNNTAGTTCGAAACCATAGTTCACAGCTGTTGTATTAGTTCGAAATTTAATTTTTACTACCCAAAGGCAACAATCGGAAAGCGTATAGTTGATAGAGTATAAATATTTTTCAAGTAGTTAAGTTCAATTTTCCCAAAAGTCCACACGTATGCCACTGCAACCGAATTTTTCGATCAAGTGATAATTAAAATATGTATCTCACTCTTTGATGTATAACATTAAGTAAATCAACAAATAAATTAGATATTTGTGTGTGTTTTTCGAGTAAAGAATACATGCGGTTATTAGGGTTAAAGCAGTTGAACTAAAATCTCAGAAGTATTAAGCTTTTAACTACCAAAATATAATTTTAAACAATAGTCATTATCGCACTTGTTTTGTATCTCCATTGCTTAAGCTCTAATGTGGCCAATCCAAAAGCCCAAAATTTATTTTTTTGAAGAATTTTCGATAAATTTCTAAATTTAGTCGCACGCTCATAAATTGTATATAAAGAATTCATGAAAATCAAAGGTTAATCTATAAAGCTATCTGGAAAGAGATTAAGCTTGCAGCTAGATATGTGAAAAGCGAAAGGCAAACCCGTAGTTTACAGAGAATAACCAGGCAATCTACATGCAGAGATGGTTCTTTGCTGTTTTGTGTGGTTTGAAAATAATTTATCACTTAAAATAACTAAACCAAAGAGAAATTACGGATTCATAATGCTATTTTTCATAAAAAATGTTTTCAAATATTTTTTTGTATTATATAACACTCAAAAAGTGATTTTAAATCGCTCACTCTAAAATAAAGAAAAGTTTTATTTATTTGATTAGAAACTCTGCAAAATTATTTGACTGAAGTAGAACTACATATTGTTATATAGCCATCAATTTCCTTGGAAATCTTGAGATTCGTTGCAAAGTTCAATCCAAAAAGATACTTTTGAAACAAAATTCCGTGATGAGAAAATTATAAATAGCATTATAAGGAAATGGGATATTGCTTGCTTGTATGTATATTATGATCTGAATTTGAAACCTATTTCATCCCACAATATAATAGGTAACACAATAATTGATATGATATTTACAAGCAAGCCAATTCTCCAGAATCATTCTTCTCGTAATCTTAAAAACTTACCGAATTGTTGTCATGCTACGGATTTGACCGATTAGTCGGAATATAAGATTCAAGAAGTAAATTTTGAGTTATGATATCAACTCATTTAGAGTAAAAATAAGTTTTGGGATCAACTAAATATTAAAAATTCAGGAAACTTTAACTGACAATATCTAACAATTAAAAACTTCCTAAACCGAGTTTATAAGAAGTAAATGTCATACATTTTTACTTCAATTTTGATATCCTTTCATACTAACTTACAGCTTTCTTTGCGCAGTATTATATATATACATATATATATATGTATACATGTGTGTGTGTAGAATTTATTTATCGATTGTTTGGCGGCATTTTTATGGATTTTTTAGGAAGTCGAACTCAATGAAGAATAAATTATTTAATCCGAAGTTACCATACACTTCAAGATTGGTTCCCATTGATAATAGTTTAAGAGAATCAATTACACACAGCAAACAAAAATCTGACTTTGAATTTACATCAGATTTACAATGCTGCCCATTCTTGTGTACATCTGCAGACAGTGATTTAAGATAATTAATACAAATGACACATTTTAGACTATTAAACGTTTTTTATATTACTCAATAGAAATCTATGTATTGAGGAGTAAAATGAAAAAAATGAGATGGGATAAAATACACAAAGAATATAACTCTATAACGAGATTCGGGGGCGCCGTGCTGGTATTATTAATGCTAATGAGTGCCTCAGGTGCAGTGCCATTTGCATATATTACGAACTCTGGCAGCAACACTGTCTCTGTAATTGACACTGCCACGAACAAAATTACAGCTATGGTAAACTTGGAATCTCCTCACTTTCCTTTTGAAGTTGCAATTACCCCTGATGGAAAAAAGGTATATTTTACAAACCCCATCGACAACACCGTCCTTATAATTCATACAGCAAATATCAACAACTCTATAAACATAGTGTCCGTAGGAGTCCATCCTAGGGGAGTGGACGTCGCCCCTGATGGAAAAAAGGTATATGTAGCAAACAGTGGTGACAACACTGTCTCTGTAATTGATGCAAACACAAACAAAGTTACAGCCACAGTGAATGTAGGTACCAATCCTTTTGGAGTTGCAGTCAACCCAGCAGGAACAAAGGTATATGTGGTGAACCACGGTAGCAATAGTATATCTATAATTGACACAGGCACAAACAAAATTACAGCCACTATAAATATAGGAAAAAAACCTTCTGGAGTTGCAATCACTCCTGATGGAACAAAAATATACGTGACAAATTCAAGCAGCTCCAATGTTCCAGGTACTGTTTCTGTAATTGATGCAAACACAAATGAGGTTATAGCTACGGTGAAGGTCTGGAATGAACCTAAGGGAATTGCAGTGGGTCCAGATGGAAGAAAAGTATTCGTGACTAACTTCTTCAGCCAAAATGTTTCTGTAATTAACACTACAACAAATATGGTTACAGCCACTGTGAAGGTAGGAAACTTTCCTCATGGAGTTGCAGTGAATCCAGATGGAACAAAGGTATATGTGGCAAATGCTGGAGACGCTACTGTATCTGTAATTGATACAACAACAAACACGGTTACAACCACGGTGCATATAGGAAAAAGGCCGGTCGGAGTTGCAGTCACCCCAAAATAAAAAAATGTATATATAGAGAATATGACATCGACAATGTCTACTGTCTGGATCGTATGTTCCAAAATCAAGGAATAGACAAAGCAATAATTTGGGTCAACTCAAACAGTTCGGATATTAAGATGCCTGTTCCTGGAATCACGCTAGGTGAGTACATCGAAGAGAATGTTTCACATACAGTGGCATATGGTTATGATGCTTCTGGTAATGCAAATATGTACATGTTAAATGTAACTCAAAATCGTATCCCCTTATCTATGTTTGGTTATGATAAATTTTAGGTTTAAAATAGAGTAGTATCAATTACAGCAGTAAACTATATTATGGATTTGGGAAAACAATGATATAATGGGTGAAAGAAGAGTAGAAAAAGGACCAGTACAACTGGATGTAGGCATAGTTTTATCAAGCGTTGGAGGAAACTCCAGTCATGATAGGAATCAATTCCACGGTCTTGTTT
>PMJC01000255.1:6205-6492 GCA_003157235.1 Methanosarcina sp. | reverse complement strand
CAATGGAATTGTAAACTTAAATTCACTTCCCTGACCTTCTTTGCTGACAACCCATATTCGTCCTCCCAACCTTTCAGTAAACTCTTTACAGAGCTTTAATCCCAGCCCTGTACCCTGTTCTTTTTCTGTGCCAGGTGTCGACAATGAGTTTTCTAATCTGAAGAGAGAATCAACCTTTTCTTTTGTCATTCCTGTTCCGGTATCTTTGACAGAAACCATGATCTCCTTGGAACTCTGCAATACCTCAACCACAACTTTCCCGTTTTTATGCGTGTATTTAACAGCAT
>PMJC01000255.1:0-6179 GCA_003157235.1 Methanosarcina sp. | reverse complement strand
TGTGATCTTGACCAGTCGAGCAGGTTCTGTAGGATTGAGAATCCTGATCTTGCAGAATCATTTAATATCAGAGCCAGTTTTCTGATATTTTCAACAGACATACTATTGATATTATCAATAAGAAGCTCTGAAGATCCAAGAAGGCTGGTGAACGGGTTTTTCAGATCATGCGCAACTATATTGAAAAACTTATCCTTAGTAGTAATTAGTTCTTTCAGTTTAGCCTCACTCTCTTTTATGACTGTCATGGATTCTCTTTCAGATTGAGCCAATCTTAGATATGTAATTCCGTAGGCGAGGTCATCTGCCAGGATTCTCAAGAGATCTATTTCAGATTCTGAGAATGGATCAGGTTCTCTTGAATATATAGATATAGCACCAAATGATTTTTCATCTGACAACAGAGGCAATACCAGAGATGATGCATAGCCTCTTTCAATTGCTGCTTTTCGCCAGGGTTTAAAAGCAGGATCTGTCAGCATATTTTTGCAAAGAGCAGGCTTCCCGGTACGGATAGCTGTTCCGGTTGGACCCATGCCACGGTCACTTTCATCCCATGTAATATTCAGTTTTTCGATATACCCCTGGTCAAAGCCGTAGTATGCAACAGGAGATACTGTTTTATTTTTATCATTCATGGCATATCCAACCCATACCATGGCGTGTCCGCAATCTTCAATAATAATTTTGCATACATCATTAATATAATTTAACTCATTATCCGAATGCATCATCGTCTGGCTGCTTCTACTACGTGCATCAAGTGTTCTGTTTAAACGCAAAAGCTCTTCCTGAACTTTCTTCGTTTCGGTTATGTTAATTGAGGCAGTGAGATATGATGGTTCGTTCATAAATAAAATACTACGGGTTGAGCTCATAATCCAGAATGGAGTGCCATCTGCTTTTTTAACTCTTATTTCTTTATTATATGCCCTCCCTTTTTCTTTTAACAGATCCCCAAGATCTTTGCGGTCTTTAGCATCAAAGAATGAAACAGGTAATTTTCTGGATATCAATTGATCATTATAAAAGCCGAATGTTTTTTCAAAATGTTCATTCACAAATGAGAAAGCTGCATCCTTAATATTGTATATGCAGATCAAAACTGGAAGTGATTCCGCAATTGTTCTGAACCTTTCCTCACTAGCTTTTAGTAAATCTTCTGATATTTTCCGTTCAGTTATATCTGTACTATAGGAGACCACAGAAGTTACTTTTTCATCATTGAAAACTGGGAAAAAGTTATGATGGTATATTCTTTCAGCGCGTTCATCTGTAAATTCCAATGTCTTACCGGTTTTGATGACCTCATCGAGTCTTTCCAGTCTGTATCTGGCAATAGATGAGGGCATGAATTCCGAAAAATGATGACCTATAAGATCATTTTCACTAATGTTATTCAATCGGCTTAACCCGGTTGAATTTGACATTAAAATGTGTCCTTCAGGATCGAACATATATATCGACTCCTGGGTGGCATCCAGCACTGACCTTAACTTTTTCTCGCTTACTTTCAGAGCCTCCTCAGCTTTTTTTCTTTTGGTAATGTCAATTCCGATCGCTAAATGTCCGGTTCGTATTCCTGACTCATCAAACAGAGCTTTGTTATGCCATTCTACCCACACCAATTCGCCATTCTTTTTAATATTTTCATTTATATTAACCGAATATTTATCCGGATCATCTATTATGTTCTCAATCATTTCGTCCAGGTCTCTTCCAGTGCTCTCTGTGTTAGTAACTATTGTATCCGTCACAAGCTTTCCGAGCAACTCTTCCTCACTGAACCCGAAGAAAATCTGTGCAAATTCATTCGCGAATGTGAATCTTCCTTCAGTATCCAGTCTTACAATAATACTCCTGGCATTAGTTACAAGCTCTTTATAACCTTCCCTGCTCTCGAATAACTCTTTTTCTGTTCTTCTCAGGACTGTGATATCTTCCACCAGTGACAAAACTGAGCTCATTTCTCCATTTTCATCCAGAAGAACTGAATTATACCATATACAATCGATTACTTCACCAGATTTTGTTACATTTCTGTTTTGAGAGATAACCTTGCTTTCCTTGCCACTTGTAAGCCTTGCTATCGTCTTATCAACCTTTGGAATGTCTTCCTTATGAATTATATTTAAAAGAACAATTCGTACACCAAGAACTTCATCTTTTCTGAGTCCAAATATTCTTTCCGCTTCATTTGACCACTGCAGGATTCTGAACTCCTTGTCCCATTCCACAACTGCCAGAGGAGAGTTTTCAAGATGATATTTCAGTTTCTGTTCGCTAGTCTTCAGTGCGTTTTCAGACTGTTTCTTTTCTGTAATGTCGCGGGAAATTATTATGACAGAGCTCACTTTTCCATGAAGATCTATTTCGGGCACAATTAGAGTATCAAACACTTTAGGCACTCCCAGCCACGTATTTTGTTGTTCTATCCGTTGAGATTTTCCTGAACTGAGAACCTCTTTGGCAGATTTTTCCCAAATCTTGCTTGATGACAGCTCAGCACCATATTCAAATGAGGTTTTTCCAATAAGCGATTCATTTGTTAATCCTGTACGTTTTATAACAGCCGGGTTGGCATACTGAAGACGGAGATCATGATCAAATCTGACGATAAGATCGGGAATATTCTCGGCAATAGCGCGAAAACGTTCCTCGCTTATAAGTAATGCTTCTTCAATTTTTTTAGACTCTGTAATATCAATTGATGCACCTATCATTGCTGCCTGGCCTTTGAAGATAATAGGCCGGACTGATGTCATTATCCAGAATGGAGAACCATCAGATTTTTTTACTTTAAGTTCAAAATTACTGACTACACCATACTCTTTAAATATCTTCACCATTCTCTCCCGGTCCGAGGGATTCCAGTAATAATTTGGGCCTTTAGTACCAATTATATCCTCACCACGAAAACCAAATGCTTTATTATTTACCTCATTGGTAAACATAACTACTGAGTCCGCTGTACGGGTTATACATACAAGTATGGGAACGGTTTCTGCAATAGTACGGAACTGCTCTTCGCTTTCTCGTAATGCCTCTTCAACGGAGCGCCGTCGCTGGTCAATTTTATCGATAGAGCGGGCAGTGAGCCAGATAAGGATAATGAAGCAAAATACATAAGCAATGGCCACGAGTGCTACTCCCTCTTCAGATTTTATTACACCCGCATGTTCTCCTTGTATACGTAACCATCCGATAACCACTGGAAGAAATACCAGGGTCGGGAAAAGCTTTCTTGAAATAATTCCTGCCGCATCGCGGGAAAGATAGAGTTTCATAAGCCATGTATCAGGCCTCATTAGCAAAACAGCCAGACATATTCCGCAAAAAGCAATACTAGTATTTAAAGCGACCGAAATGTTTTTCAAATCAGTGGCTTTGTATACATCGAGTATATAACTGATAATTGTAAGATAGCTTATCAGAAAAACAGGAATGGTAATTATATGTGCAACGCCCGGGCCTCTCTTTTTTTCTGCTGTAAAAAGAAATAGTATACACCCTGTAAAAATGAAGTTAACTGCCGTTAAAATGTCCATTCTATAGAGAGGGGAAAGGAATAAACTCAGAAAAGATAACTGCGTAATGGATGATTCATGCCCCGTGATCATTGAATATATATATACAGACAGTGTACCTAGACTTATTGCGCAAATGACAAATGCAAATGACATAGATAGTATCCTTTTTGTAAGAGGGGGCAAATTCAATTGGATAATAGCCAGAGTCAAAGTTGAAAGAATAAAGCACAACGCAGTTATTAACTCCATGGACTCCCATTTTGATCGGAAACTTTTAAAGATGTCAATGTCAAATATCCAGCCGGCAAGATCGAGGAAGCTGATAAATAATACTGTTATGAACAATATCCATATTGATCTTCTGGCGGGGAGAATTTTCGACAAAAATCGCCAGTTCAGGATCGGAACTTTTTCACTCGAATTGCCTGACATTGGAGTATAGTAAGTACATCAAATGTATAAATAATAATATAATATTAATAGGGAATATTTTGGTCTTTAAGTATATAAT
This sequence comes from Methanosarcina sp., assembly GCA_003157235.1. Classification (GTDB taxonomy): domain Archaea; phylum Halobacteriota; class Methanosarcinia; order Methanosarcinales; family Methanosarcinaceae; genus Methanosarcina. The sequence continues at coordinate 2,138 of PMJC01000255.1, read as the reverse complement.
ATTAAGTATAACCGTTCTTTTGCTACATAAGTTAAACCCAGTAATAAGCATTCAAAATAATATTATTACGTTTTCGGAGATTTATTCTTTATGATTAGTGAATATATTACCAGTTATTTTTTAACTTGCTTTGGATTAACCTCTCAGTACCGACCGAATGCATATTTAATTTATTTGTTACAATATGCGTTAGTTATATTTTTAGATCTGAATTTGAGATATTTGAATTTGAAGGGAGAAGAACATAAAGTATTATGAAAATCCTGCTGGTAGAAGACGATCCGAAAATATCCTCCTTCGTTAAGATTGGATTGGAAAGCAATGATTGTCTGGTTGATATTGCATACGACAGTACAATAGGAGAGAAGCTTGCTCTTACACGGAAGTATGATGCAATAATTCTTGACGTAGTTATTCCGGGAATTTCCGGATTCGAATTATGTAAGAAAATCAGGAATAATAAAAACATGACTCCTGTTATCATGCTTACATCGCTGGATTCAGTAGAAGATAAACTTACAGGATTTGACTGTGGTGCTGATGATTATCTTGTCAAACCATTTAGCTTCCAGGAACTTTTTGCACGAATAAAAGCATTAATGCGGCGAAATAAAGAAACTCCTTTAATTCCTGTCTTAAAAGTTCTGGATCTGGAACTTGATTCAATATCAAAAAAAGTCAGACGCAATGATAAAGAAATAGATCTTACAGCTACTGAGTATAAAATTCTTGAATTGTTGATGAGCAATAAAGATAAGGTATTTAACAGAATTCAAATTGCCGAAAGTATCTGGGGTTATTCTTTTAACTCTGGCACAAATGTAATTGATGTGCATATAAACTCTCTGAGAAAGAAAATTGACAAAGATTTTTCTCAAAAACTTCTTCATACAAAGAAAGGATTTGGCTACCTCCTTAGTGGGGATACACAAAGCTGAATTTCAATAATTTGAATAAAATCGGGATATAATTATTAATGTTTCCTTAATCAGAAATTAATCCAGATTTAATCTTAGATTTGAGCATTGCTATAATTTTATAGTTTGAGATGCTATGATTAATCCTAAGGCTAATTTAGAGGATATCTGTGCACTATAAAAATTAGAAATTATGCAATTTGATTACATTCAACTTCCATACTCTCTTGCCAGTCTTGAGCCATATATATCGAAAAAAACACTTGAGATTCATCACGGGAAATATTGCCGTAGGTATCTGACAAATCTTAACAGCCTTGTTCAGGATACGAAATTTGTCAATATAGATCTTGAAACTATTATCAAAGTTTCTGAAGGTAACTTGTTTAATTATGCTTCCCAGGTTTGGAATCATATTTTCTATTTTGAATCTTTAAAGCCATTTGGCAGCAGCTCCCTCAAAGGCTCTTTTGCTGAAATAATTAAAAAAAATTTTGGATCAATATTATTTTTTAAACATTCCTTTCTCAAATCTATTGAATCATTTTTTGGAGTCGGATGGATATGGCTGGTTTTAAATCAAAATGGTAGTTTGGAAATCATAACTAAAAGCGATGCTGGTAATCCAATGCGCAATGGCTTAATCCCCTTATTGACATGTGATATCTGGGAACATGCATACTATCTGGACTATCAGGACAACTTTTCAGAATATATAGAAGCTTTCTGGAACCTGATCAACTGGGAGGTTGTCGAGCAAAGATACCAGAATGCTATTCTTAAGTAACCTCAATCTCAATCTCAATCTCAACCTCAACCTCAACCTAATTCTTAATGAGATCTTAATCAATAATTAATGTTTGCTTAATTAGCAGTATTCTGACTTTTCATACTTTTATGCAACCGGATCAGTGGAATGATCTTCAGGCATTAAAGAAGTTACCAATGATGCCGGAAACGGAAAATACCGGAAGCTGATATGTGCTGATGGACATTTATAAGAACTTGATTATAATAAATATACCGGGTCATGGAAAACTTAGTCATAAAAGCAAAAATGAACATGGGACTATGGACGTCAAAATCAATCAGCCTGGGAAAGAAAATTGCAGAAGTCGATATCCTGAGAAAAGCTTATGAGATTTACATGGAAAATGGTAATCCTTTTTCAAATGAAATGGATGATTTGTTCAGAGATGAAAATGAAACAGGAGAACCTGA
>PMJC01000320.1 GCA_003157235.1 Methanosarcina sp. | reverse complement strand
CAATTGAAATTAACCCGCAACTCAGAAGCTTGGCACAATAAAAGTAATTTATCTAAATAGGTTAAACAAATCCGATTTGTAGATTGAATAGTTACTTAATTTTCATTTATTTTTATTCTTTGTGAGATAAACATAATCACTTTTTGCTTCCTACAATAACATATGTTTTAATAAAAACTATTTATCCCGGAACAATCAGTTAAAAATGTCCGAAAATTTCGGCTGAAAAATAAGAAAATACATAGGTTTGGACACAAAAAAAATTGTGCCGCGTTGTTTCTATAGAGTTCTGTTCTACCTTACAGTATCTTTTTTTAGGGCTTGTATCGGAATTTAGGTTAATTTTTTATTCAGAACGGCTTTTTGATGATAATACAAAAAATTATATAAATTTAATAACTAAAGGGAATATAATATCAATTTTTATTAATCAAAAAAATATAATTTTTGAATAGAAAGTTTTCTTCGTAAAATGAAGTAGTATCAATTTATGTTTTTGTAGTTATTTTCCATTATTAATATATAAATAAATATCCGGAGACTATTTTTTCTTTTGATAACCCTTATTTTTTAAAGAATATTATCGATCAAAGGAGATACTGAAACATGCACGATTTAGCAGGAAAAGGTCCAATAATATGGACTGCGATGGTGAGATGTGGAACTTCTGACTGTAGAACAGAAAAAGAAAGTTGCAGTAATGAGAATGGATAAAGTAATAAAATGATGAAATTAAAAATAAGTGATATGGAAAAAAGGATCGCGTTAAAAAAGAAGTTATAGCTGGTATGCGAAAAACTCAGGAAATGCTCCAGCAATGAAAATGAGTTCGACAGAAAAACGATAATGAAATTCAGGTTCTGTAGGAATCATCTGAAATAGAAGATTTAGTAGCTATTCAAGTAGCCTTTCAAATGCTACAATTTTTTTGGTAGATATTGCATATTGATTAAATCCATCTATTGAAGGCTAACGATTTTTATGCACAACCTCGTCTTCCAATAAGTAAAAATTAAGGAGTTAAGACTCTATGGCAAAACAAATTCAAAAGATACTCACTGGTTTGTTGTTAGTGATTATAGCAACATTGACAGCTTCGGCAGCAGTGACAGCAGCAGCAGCTAGTAAGATGAAAGAATACTACGCTATTTATAAAAATAAAGACAAGGATAAAAAGATGTAAATTTTCCATATCATTCCATACTTTTAATTTTCGAAGCTTAAGCACTTGAAATCAAAAATCAAGTGCAACATACATTTTTATTTTAAGTTATTGTTATACAATTTAAGATCTTGTGTATTTCAGGTATAAAAATCCAGATTCTTCGTTCGGTCGCATGGGTTCTATTTAGTATATAATTGCTAAATGCCTAGTTTTTGTCACAAAAACTGTGCATCAATGAGAACAATAATGACATAATTTTTGTTGGTATAAATGTCGATCTATATCCTATTTTTTGTAGTGAAAGAAAAAGGATACAGATTCAACCATATTTTACAGAACTTTTGGTACACTGCTGAAGTGATAGTACAAATTAGAGAGATACAGTAACTGCTAAATATGGGTCAGTTATAGATTCTGTCTACAAAAAGGCTGTTTACTAGCATGACCCTTACAATAAACAACCATGTATAAAATGAGGAAAAGAAAGCCACATAGGAGAGTTTTCTTTTAATTATTTACATGGTTTAGGGAACTGTCTGTGTAAATTTATCATCTAGTGTATCCACGTTATTCTGCACTAATACTTGGCTATAGGAACACCTGATATCAGATATATTACAATATATTGTTTGTCAGGATTTTAGATACTGACATATGGTGTTAACTTCAAAAAGTATATTTCTAGACATCCTAAGGACTTGGAACTTCTCATCCATGCATTTTTGCATTGGCTTTGTAGAGATTTTCTTGATAAGACCTTAACACGGCTTATGGCTGCGCTTTGAAGGCATTTCGACAGTCTGCTTTCAGCAGGTACAAAGCCACATAACAAAAATAAGCTGACACGTTATTTTATTACTCATAAGTGATATCAAATAATAAATTTTTCCTATTTGAGTAGGCTTTAAAGCGTCTTCTAATGCTGCAAATTCTATTCTTTATATTATACTCAGTTCTCTGAGCCGGTTAGGTAGGTATACATCGGTTACAAAATCCAGACCTTTTCCGGCAAAGGCCTGTTGTTCAGCCTTTTTCCCTATATCAAGCTGTAGCTGGATTTGCTCCTTCCAATATTCGGATTCAAAACGTGGATCTGAAAGTTCACTGCGTAATGCGCTGATATCCTGTTCTGTGAGCTTGTCAGTAGAGAGTTCGTATTCAACTATATCCGAGGGCTGAAGACCCAGGAATTTGGCTGCTGGAGTGGCCATAAATTCCGATAGATGCGCACTTTTTATAGCGCCGTAGGCTACAGAGGCATAGATTCTGTAGGACCAGGGGTCTCCGTCAGTAAAGACAGCTACGGGTATGCCCAATTCTTCGTTCATTCGCTTGATGATTCTGCGGGTTGACCTTGCAGGTTGGCCTTTGAGATGAATAAGTATTGCTTTGTAGGCCTCATCAAAACCGTTTTCCATCAGCCGTGCATACATTCCTCCTGTCTCTATAGCAATAATCATATTGGCTTCATGGCCCTTAAACTCTATATTTTCCACGTTAAAAGGAATCTGGTATCCTCCTTCTCCTACATCTTTCTGGCAGTGGATATCCCGCTCTCCTCTCTTTGTCTTTTCTGATATCTCAATAGGTCCAAACATCGTAGCTCCATCTTCTTCAGGACGCATGTGGAAATACTCTCTCTGAAGACTGGTTAGGAGTTCCAGATCTTCGATTAGACGGTCGCTTTCAGCTTGTTCCTTAAACTTGGCGGAGTCCCAGCCCTCCGATATATAGTACAGTTCTCGAAGTGTCGAACCACGATTCTGGGTCAGGTGCTCTTTTATGAGAAAATCTGTCGCATAAGTCGTCTTCAGGAGCTGAAATGCACCTTTTACTGTTTTTGCACTTCTTTCACTTTCTCTATCCCCATAGACCCAGACCTCACTCTCGTCGGAATATTCTATATTTGCCTTTGTTCGGCTGGGGAGGCTGACGCTTGGGATAACCTCATTTTCAAATTGGTCATAAATTTTTCCTGCAAGCTCAAGAAGTCTATCTCTTGCTATGGCATCTCCTGGAGTTGTTTTGCGATTTGTGTCTCTGGCCATTTTATATCTCCTTAAAGGCCTTTGCTCCTGTTACCAGCTCTTCTTCGATCCCTTCTACAATGAGATCAGGAAGTTTCCCTAGCTCTTTGGCTGTTGCATGTTCTATCATATAGCTGAGCACCTTTGAAGACCCTACTGCTGTCGAAACTTCCCATATATAGTCATAATCGTTGCCCATAGTAACAATTTTTGGCTCAGGCTTTGCCCTGCTGATTGTCCAGGGCAGCATCTCATGTATCCTGAAAGAATGGGTTGAGCTCCCAAAGTTTTTGATTTTAATTACAATATGCGCAGTCCCGTCCTCATTCTTATTTACTTTTCTGTACACAAGCAGATTCCCCATAATCATTGCGACAACAGGATTTATGTCAGGAACCTCTTTGCCCAGGATATTTGCAACCTTCAATGCCATTTTTGGGAGCACTTTTGTGATAATTATTTCTTTTTCTCGGCGTTTCTTGAGATTGTCTTGCTTGCTCAAATAGTGTTTAAGTTTTCTGGCAACATCTTTGATTGCAAGGTTCACTTCTTCTTTTATCACAGGAATGTCAGCAATAGCGTCCTTTGATTCTGATGTAAAAGGTACATTGATGGAAGCTACATGAATTAGAAGGATGGCTGGACCTACAGGAATCCCTCCTCCGGGCTGGTTTAAGCCGTACTGCTTCCACTTAATATCTTCAACTGCGTGTGTGGTCACGCATCCTCCTTGCTGGTAAAGCAAAGGAACACGGTTAGCAAAACGCATTATGCTAATTTTTTCTTCTTTCGATAAATTTCCCCCGTAAGCAAGCCCAACTTCTACTACAAAGGGATTTCCTGAATATACAGCCGGTTTTCGTGTGCTTGTAGCAATAAAGTCCACTTTTGTTTCTTTTTCAAGCCCCCTGTAAATCAGCTCTTCGCCTATTGGGGAAAGACAGTCTGTGGGAGGCGCCATGATCTTTACTTTCTCAAATGACTCAATTAGTTTTCTTGCTTCATGATGGCTAAGAAAATGAGGGTCTATTTCAGGATCAAGCCCTGCAGCCTTACATATTTCTTCGGCAGTGAATAGGCCGATTTTACAAAAAGAGTATCTAAGAAAAGAGGCAAGTTTTTGGCGCTCGGTATGATGCAGCATTTTCATAAGAGTACCTAGCTCGATACCTTCTGGATGGGGCAATATTTCTTCTGAAAGGTCCGGCATTTTATCTGTAGCCCTTTCAAAAACTTCCTCGTTGCCGTCAGGTTCGATAAGGGTAATCCTTGCATGAGGGTTTACAATTGCTGTGGCTTTGAGGTACTCATAAATAGATTGTCGTCTTCCTTTTACGTAGGCAGCCTTCATCTCCAGCTCTATCTGGGTCCCGTGGGCGCGAAACCAATCCTTTACTTCGTCTTTCAGGATATCGGGCTCATTAGTGCTGGTATTGATCATGAGCTCATAATAATGGGCCAGGGTATTAAGTCCTGTCTTGGAGAGGATTTTCGTATGCTTGCCTGTGGTCATCTGGCTATAGAGCACGGCTGCAGAGATTCCTATTCCCTGTTGTCCCCTGCTCTGTTTGAGGGAATGAAACCTCGAACCATACAGTAATTTTGCAAAAACTTTTGGTATTTGCTCTTTTATGATTCCTGGTCCATTATCTTCTATAATGACGGTTACGTAGTCCTGTTCCACCCTTTCAATCTGGATAAGGATGTCAGGCAGGATTTCTGCTTCTTCGCAGGCATCCAAAGCGTTGTCAACGGCTTCTTTTACTGTTGTGATAAGGCTTCGGGGTGCAGAGTCAAAACCTAGGATGTGCCTATTTTTTTCAAAAAATTCGGCGACACTTATAGACTTTTGTTTTTTGGCAAGTTCTTCTGCAATAGGGACTTCCATGGAATTTTACCTCAGGTTGAAAAATTAATCTAACATTTTCTTAGAATAAAACTAATGTTCTCTTATTATTTACCTTATAAATATTTGAGGCAGAAATTTAGATTATAGATGCTTTTATTAGTAGTATTTTCTCGCAAAGATAAAATATTATTTCTGTCAATTTCTCTTCTTCGGCATAAATTTCAATAGAGTTTTTTTGTGATGATTATTCAAACTGAATTATTTATGAGAGTTTTTTAAGCAAGAGATTGATTTCGATAAAAGTTTAAAGTATAAAAAATCCAGAACTTTTTTAAAAAAATATATGATTTTCCTTCACATCCAACAGTCTAAGCTTATTTCGTGACTGCCAGTTTAAAGTTCTGCCCCGACAATTGTCTGGGTAGCGGTTACTGTTTCGCTTTCCCTTATCCTGTCCACTATTGAATTAAGTGTGCTAAGGTCTTTGACATCAATAACTACTACAAAATCATATTCTCCAAAGACATGGTAAACGTCTTTAATTCCTTCTATAGTCCTAAATTCCCTATATGCTGCCTTTTCATAGCTTGGCAGCACATTTATCATTGTAAATCCTATTACCATTGATATCATTATCCTTAAAGGCTACATGTTATTTATTTTTATTCGGAAATGCTGTTTGATCCAAAATCTATTTATAAGAAGTGCTACATTTTACATCATTGTACTTAAATATACATCAGTGATTATTAATGCACGCCACTGTCCTCCATATCCTAACCACAACAAAAACACGCATTCAGGCTTTAGGACCGCATAAATGCTCTGAATATATTGGAATGCAATTTGAGAAAAGGAATTTTTTCTCTGCGGTTGAAAGTGCAAAGGCTGAAGGGTTAGTACCAGTAATTGCGGAAATCAAACCTGCATCTCCGGGTAAAGTTTTCAGAGATGTCTTGCCTGCAACAGCTGCAAAACTTGCATGGGAGATGGAACAGGCTGGAGCTGTTGCAATTTCGGTTTTAACAGAGCCAGGGGTTTTTCGTGGCTCACTTGAAAATTTGAATGCAGTGAGAGAAAATGTATTCTTGCCTGTCCTTAGGAAGGATTTTATTATTGACAGAAGGCAACTTGAGGAAATAGAGAGTGATTTGGTGCTCCTAATTGCAGGTATCCTTGGGAAAGAGCTGCTGACCTTTGTCGAACTTACCTTTGAAAAGGGATTTGAANNCCCCCCTCATCCGAGAGTACGACGTTAACCATGGGACCAGACATCTCATTATAAGTGAGAGTGGGATGAATAACGCAGAAGATATTAGGAGAGTTATTCAGGCTGGAGCAGATGCTGTATTGATAGGGTCTGTAATTATGGAAAGCGACTCTGTTTTTGAAACAACTAAAGAATTCGTTCAGAGTCTTTGCTGGTGTTAATAACTGTGGTGTGAATTTTCTAAAGTCTCCCTCTTGGTGGAATTAAGATTGAAAAATTCGCTTTCACTTTAAAATTGAATTCTGCTTCATAAATATCACGCAATCACGTTACAAGAAATTAAGATAACAGAAATTTTGATACCAGAAGTCAAGAGATCATAAATCAAGCTATATTTAATACACTTTATAGACAAGGGGTAATTGAATTGGCAGAAACTAAAGTTTCAAAATCGCATACAAAGGATTCATACTCAAATGAACTTGCAAGTTCGAAAACCGGCAATACAACTCAGGTTAGAGGAAAATATGGCAAATACGGGGGACAGTTCGTACCTGAAGTCCTCATGCCGGCACTAG
>PMJC01000474.1 GCA_003157235.1 Methanosarcina sp. | reverse complement strand
CTCTGGATAGTTGCCATATTCACTCGTTACTATAAAAATTTAAAATGCATTTATGATATGCTTATTGGTACTGAAGTTTTATAGTGAAAAATAGATTATTTTTGCACTTATGGAAGTAAGTATGTGAGTCTTACACTAATTAATCAGTTGTTTCTTAATTGAATTTAAGATAATGCTTTACTGTTCTTACTAATTTTTTCTCGTTAAAAATTTTATTTGTGATGCAATTATTATTTGTATTTTAATGATGGGATATTTTATTTGTAAATATGTATTCTTTAGAAATTTATATTATTTTTTAGAAATTTATATAGTTATATACTTAAGCTTTAATATATTTGGGTGGTTTTTGTCTTGCTCGGTTACCTAGCAGCTTGCTTTGATGATGGTAATTTTCGGAGAGTTTTTATTAATGAGCCGATTTAGATTTTAATTCAACCTTATCAAATATTATAAATTTCTACAGTATTTTGTCCTAAAAAACGTGTTTTCCGACAAAATGTAAAAAATCTCATAAAAAAAGATCATGAAATATAATTTTTGATCTTATGAGGAACTTGGGAGCATGCAGCTCTTTATGTCTAATAAAATTCTTTTTTGGTCAAATATGGGTTATTAAGCTAAATTAGTGTCATAAAATGGGATTACTGCTTATAAATTATTTTGTTGATAGAGGATTCTGCTTTACATCGTTTTTTTCCCGCGGAAGTACGATCTTAATTTTTTGCTGATTTCTGTATTTGACTTGATTTTTTTCTGGTTCATTATTCTTTGATTTTAAAGATAGCTTCCTCTATCTTTATAATACTCTCTTTATTCCCAATGTCGTCAAATGATAGGGATTATACCAAAAAGCTGTCATTTTAAAAATAATAATTACTTCAGCTTTAGATCTTTCTCTGGAAACTGTTTTGTTAAAATATGTTAATTCAAAAATGATACGAAAAGATTTCTAATCAATTAAGGAATAAGTTTCAACTAGTATGTCTCCTACTAACTGAAGACGTTTGTATTAATTCTTTAAAAGCAAAATCACCACAAGTTTTCGCATGTAAAAATTATTATTAAGTATTTTAACTCTCCGATACTTAAACGCAAATATATTTTTGAAATTCTCCTTAATAGTAAATAGACGTATGCTACTATAAATCCATTTATTCTATTTTTTTTCAAGTAGTAATTTTTCACTTGAGTGACATTATTCGAATTAGCACTGTTCGAGATCTTCGCAAAATATTCCCAAATTTTTTGTAAAATTATAATTTAGTTAATTTATTCCCAGCTATAGTGGCTTTATTTATGTTTTTATTTTCTAAGTCTCATTCGATTTTTTTAAGCGCAAGCTCGATGGCATCTATAAGGCTGTCTTTCGGGATAATGGTTGTAACAGGGATGTTAATAATTTTTTCTACAGTTGGGCTTACTATTGGAGCACATACCAGGGCCTTTGCTCCATCTCTTTCAGCGTTAACAGCTGCTATTATTGCTTCTTCCATTGAGGTGGCTGAATATTCCCTTATTGTGACCAGCCTGCCAGCTATTTTTTTCTTAGTTTCTACGATATTATCAAGCACCGAGCGAGCTGCAATTACTGCTATAAAATCTCCACTGTCCGATTCTGTGATATCGCGGATTGTTTTCACTATCTGGCGGAGGGTTTTGATATTTGGATCGCGGTTACCTGATAAAATTTTATAGAGTGTACTAGGGGGGATATTTGCTTTTTTGGCAAAATCTACGGCAGTTAGGTTAAGGTCTTCCTTAATTACAATCGCAAATGTTTTTTGAAATACATCATCGGATTCGAAAGCTGATTTGATAACTTTATCTGCAGCATTCATGAAATTCAACCTCTGAAATCCTGTAAAGACTTTCAATAGGTATAAATATTTTGCACCTAAAGGGGGTTTTGGCCCAGATGAAAATATATCCAGATGTATTAAATAAATTTGGTATATAGTGATATTTTCCGAATTTTTTCAGTTGCAAAATTATTCATATATAGGACATGAATAGAACTATATATACTTTAATTATTCAGCTTGGGGAAAACAATGTCAATAGCTACATTCACTAAAATTAAATTCGCTAATTTCGGTGTGTTTATCTTTATATTTGTCAATTATTGATCAGGTTTTTTACCATCAATTAGTAATAAGAAGTGTATGTTGCGTCAAAAAAATAGCTCCCAATTGATTTTAGGTAGTGTGAATAGTTACCTCTCGATAAATAATAGTTAACAAATAAGCAAGCAAATTTTACATATGTATTAATTTGTAGAATGTCAAATATAGGTGGACTAGCTTTAAGGCTTAGATTTTATTCCGGTCGAATATCATCAGCTTGCTGAGGGGTGTAAACTCTCCAGAAAACAGTTATTTAACTAACTTACATATATTTCAAATTATCTTTGAACTATAAAATGGAAGTGTGTCATTCAAAGCATTGTATTCATAAATATCAGATATCACATGTTTTTTGTATGAAGTATCGGGGGAAAATTTCTTTAAAACAATGATATCATAAACTATTTGAAATATCTATTCTTTGAGATTGGTAAAAGGTGATTTTTTGAGTTTAATTCAATAGGTAATGATGGTGATCACCTACATATTTTAGTTGTTGCTGAATCAAAATATTCTCCTTCAAGAGTACTAATAGATTATATAACATATCATAGCAAGAAAAATCTTTAGAAAATACAATGAGATTGAAAAACAGTTGTGTTGTGACAAACTGTGGAGTTATAGAGGTTACATTTGACCTGTGGGTGATGGTACAACTTCCGATTAAATTAGAAACGATGTTGAAAGTCAGGAAAACTAGAAAAAAGAGGATTATAAGTGAATGAAAAATACTTGATTTGGAATAATTCCTTTATATTCAGGGCGTTGGCGCAAACATACAAATTGCTTTCAGCTAGGTGCGCCACCACAACTTTTATTACTGATCTTTTTAGGTTTGTTTTAGGTTCATTTAATCTAAAGGTAGTTCATTTAATAAGTTAACTTAATCTATACTTAATTATCGAGGATTTCGACAAAAATCTGATTTCCACAAATCTATAATATGTAGATTTATCCGCATACGACGAAATCTAGGGAGCTATCGAAATCCTCTAT
>PMJC01000022.1:963-3211 GCA_003157235.1 Methanosarcina sp. | reverse complement strand
CGCTTTTTTCAAATAGAAAAATAAAAATCATTCATATTCATGGGGCATCTTATGGAAGCTTCTATCGCAAGTATATTATTTTTATCATCTGTAAGTATTTTTTCAGGAAAAAAATCATTTATCATATTCATGGGGGTGAATATCAGGTATTTTACAAAAAAAGTAATATTCTGTCAAAACAATTGATAAAGAACTTTTTGGCTAAAGCCGATATTGTATTATGCCTGTCTCAATCGTGGGTTGAATATTTTGGGCAAAACTTTAATATTAAGAGATTAAAAATTTTGCCTAATATTATTGATTATCCCTTACTAAATGAACAACATGCCAGATCAGAAGCAATAATATTCCTGTTTCTGGGTTTGATTTGTAAGGAGAAAGGTATTTTCGACCTGATAGAGGTTATAGCTGAAAACAAGGAGCAATACACGGGTAAGATTAAACTGATAATTGGGGGCAATGGCGAAATCCAGCATCTGCGAGATTTGATAAATAAGTATCATATTGAAGATATAGTAGAATTTTTGGGATGGATATCAAGTAATGAGAAATCAGATGTTTTGAATAACGCTGATGTGTATATTCTTCCATCCTACCATGAAGGATTACCCATTTCTATTTTAGAATCAATGTCTTAAGGCAAAGCAGTAATATCGACTAAAGTTGGAGGCATTCCTGAGATTGTAAGAGATAATGAGAATGGTTTGTTAATAAATCCGGGAGATTTGGAGGAAATTAAACAGTCTTTAAATTTTTTTCTTGAGAATCCGGGAAAAATTAAAGAATATGGTAACATTTCGGAGCAGAAAGTTCAAAAATATCTGCCACATTCGGTATTAAAAGAATTGGAAGAGATTTACAAATCAGTGTTATCAAATGAATAAACATTTTTTGAAAAAGATCAGGGATAATATGCCTGAATCTCTGAAATATATTACAGCTCCAATAATTCGTGGTGAATTAGTAAAAAATATGGAGTTTCTTAAATATTATCACCTGCTTGAAAAAAGAGAATCAATAAGCTCCGAAAAAATAATAGAATATCAGCTAACCCAGTTGAAAGAAGTCCTGATTCATTCTTATAAGAATGTGCCGTACTACCAGGAATTATTTAAGAAAATATCTTTTGATCCCAATAAATTTTCTGATTTCAAACAAATGGAAGAAATTCCGTTTCTAACAAGAGAACTTGTTACAGAGAATTTTGAAAAATTGATATCGAGAAAAGAAGTCAAGGGTGGATATTATGTTGGAAAAACAGGAGGAAGCTCTGGTTTGCCTCTGAAATTCCTGCTTGATTTTAATTCAATCTATAAAGAAAATGCATTTCTTTATTATTATAGAAAAAAGGCAGGGTATAGGTTTAATGACAAATTAGCTACCTTCAGGGATGTTGGGCTTGGAACCAAATTATGTAGATACGATGCTATGTATAAGGAGTTGATCTTTTCACCGATTAAACTCTCCATAGTCACTATAAATAATTATGCAAATAGAATTGACGATTTTAAACCCCAATATATAAACGGTTATCTTTCTGTAATCTGGTATTTTGCAAAACTGATGGAGTCATCTCAGATAACACTGAAAACAAAACTGAAGGGCATATTTCTTATGTCTGAAAATATAGACAATGAACAACGGACTTTTATTGAACATTTCTTTAATACAAAATCATATGTTCATTACGGACACAGTGAAAGATGTGTATTAGCTGAAGAAAAATCAAGAAACAACTATCAATTTGATCCTTACTATGGATTTACAGAGCAGGCTCATATTGAAAATAATAATTATTCTATTGTTGGGACGGGGTTCTTAAACTATATAATGCCATTTATAAGATATAAAACAGATGATGTATGTTCCCCGGTGAATCAATTATATACTATCGACGGCAAAAGAAGCAGCTCAGTTGGATTACATGGATATAATAATGAATTCATAACAAGTGCGGTTTTTGACTTAGGTAAGGAGGTATTTAAAAATATTATTACCTATCAGTTTGTGCAGAACGAAAAAGGGAAAGCTGATCTGCTGTTAATAGTAAACAAACATTTCAAATCATCTGAAATTGAGTTGATTAAAAACACTATATATAAAGATACAAAAGGTATTATTGATTTTGATATCAAAATAGTTGATCATTTGATATTAACTCCCAGAGGAAAGTCTCAGATGTATATCTCTTATACAGATAATAATTCTGCTAAAAACAGGGAATAATATTTTTATTGCCTGGTTTGTT
>PMJC01000022.1:0-913 GCA_003157235.1 Methanosarcina sp. | reverse complement strand
AGTAAATGCGATTTGAATGACATTGCGAAGTGTACAATTTGATATTTTTTGTATATTCATGCGCCAAAATGTTAGAATCCATGATTAGTATGATTTTAATTATTAAGCGCCGAAATATCCAAAATAGTAATTAGTGTGTAAAAACATTTTTGGACAGAGTTTTTAGAACTTAATATTGTATTTTTTATGGATTTTGGAATTCATAGCAAAAAGTATTATATGATTAATAATTGGAGGGAATTACTTTTAGGACCCATCTATTTCTATCATAAAATACTAATAAAAAGGTCAAAGAAAAGACATTTTAAACCTCTTACTTTTAAAACCAAAGAAGATACCAATATAAATAGTAAAAAGGACTATTTAATGAATTTGAATAAATATGAAAACACATTTTTCCGTTTTTTGACTCATAAAGTCTCAACAGGAGGCACTACCGGTTCTCCTTTTATTTTCTATAGAAGCAAGATAATGAGTCAGAAGGAAAGAGCTTATCTTTTTGATATCTGGAGAAGTATTAATTACAGGCCTTTTGACTTGCGTGTTGTGTTCAGAGGAGATATTACCAAAAAATTAATCACTTATAACTGGCTCGAAAATGCTTATATACTTTCACCCAATCAAATAGATGCATCTAACAGGGATTATATTATTAAATTTTTAACCTATCTAAAGCCTTTTTTCCTGCATGTATACCCGAGTTCATTCTTTTCTTTATCACATTTTTTAGGTGAGGATGTCATTAAATCATTAAAAATCAGAGGTATTCTTGCAGGTTCTGAAGGATTCCCGAAAGGTCAGATGCAATTGATAGAAAAGCTTTACAAATTACCAATTGCTTATTGGTACGGGCATTCAGAATATGCAGTGTTAGCTAAGTATTGTTTTGAATGCCATGGATTTCATTTTTATC
>PMJC01000306.1 GCA_003157235.1 Methanosarcina sp. | reverse complement strand
TTTTAACCTGCAACTGAAAGAAAATATGATGGCAGGCTATTTATGGAAAATCCGTTTAAGCAATGGACTAATTTTGATCAATACGAAAATTTATCAAACCGGATTTTCACACATTTTTGGTGGATACCAAATTCAAGAATGGACAATCAAGGCAGTAGCCGGTAGAAATCAGCAGGTAATCGGGCTATACAGGAGACCCTGGATGAAAGTAACAAGTGTGGGGAAAATATTCACACTTAATGTTAACGTCATCTAAACATGAAATTTAAACNNTAAACCCCTAAATTTTGTCATATGCTTATAAATTGTATCTAATGACTTATGAAAATTAAAGATTTATCGAAATCTTTTGTATAGTAGTTGTCAGCTTGAGATGAACTTTTATCTATTTATGGGAACTCCCATTTCAAATATCTTTTTTATATAGTTTTTTAATATTGAATTCCACTTTCTATAGATGTATACAAGAATGCTATCTATTTTCTCAATATTAAAATGCTTAAAAAATAATTTAACTTTTAATAATATAGTAGGCAAACAATTTTTAAATCTATGTATATCTGTAGAATGTCGATTTTGATTGCTTTTTAACAGATAAATGCTCAATTGTAGATCAAATTTAATGTTTTTTAAATAGCTATATATTATGTTTTTTACCAATTAATTTATAGTTTGAGAACTTAATTCGTAATCTATATGGCAATTTTAGAATAAGATTTGAACAAAAAAAATGGTGAAAAATTGTTTATGGAATATGGACTAGACAAACCTTTCAAAAGGTTATATTTTTGTAATAATTTAGCTAATATTAGAATTTGGACTATGATTAATCTATTAGTATCATGATTTGAATTATTTAATCTATCACATATTATAAATGACTCGGTATAGTCTTCTCATAGATCATCAGGATTGTTTCAATTTTGAGAGCCGAAGGAGCTAATTCATGGCTGAGCATAACGAATTAAAACAGAAAATGTATGAATGGACTGAGAAATACGCAAATAAAGCAGGCTACAAGCTTAACCCGGATAAAAAAGCTCTTGATTATGTGCTTGATGGACTTGCAATCAAGATTGAAAAGTTCGGAAGGCGTTACTGTCCATGCAGAATAGTCACTGGAATTGAAAAAGAGGATCAAAAAATAGTGTGTCCATGTGTCTATCATAAGGAAGAAGTCGAAAGGTATGGAAATTGCCACTGCGAACTTTTCTTTAAAGCGAATTAAATTGAGATTACTTATTTTTAGTTTGCCCTTAAAGATACCTTAAAATATATTTACTTGGATTTGGGACTTTTTATTATTTTCTGAATTTTTGAGTCATTTAAATTTCAGAATTCGGTAAATAACGATGAATTTTTGTGATTCAAGGATGCATTAAAAAGTATCTGGATTTTAGAGGGTACTCAACAAATTGATTGTCATTATCTCAACACAATGGAAATTAAAAGCCTGCATTTCATATTTGAATTGGTGATTTGAATTAATTCAAATAGTATTTGCAGGATTTTTACTCCACAAACTGAAAATCACATTGGAAGTTAAAAAGCGAGAATTTAAGGAATTTAAGAAATATTATTTTAGAGGGATTTCGATAAACCTTTGATTTTCACGAGTTATATATAAAGCTTTTAAAATCATATGACGAAATTTGAGGGTTCATCGAAATTTTATTTAATCAAAGGCTATTTAATCGGATTCTTCATAATATTCTCGATTTCATTTTTTGATCATACTATTATAAAATATAGAGGATTTCGATAAACTCATAATTTCGTCATATGATTTTAAAAGTTTCATACATAACTCATGAAAATTATGGATTTATCGAAATCTTCTAGAAAGTATTGACTCTTCAATGAAGTCTTAAGCGAACATGAAATTTGACTCAAGGGTGATCTAGAATGACAAATGCAATGGAAATTTATCAAATGCTGCCAAAAACTAATTGCAAAAAATGTGGGAAAACATCATGTATGGCTTTTGCAGTAGCTCTCATGACCCGCGAGCTCACACCCGATGCCTGCCTGCCCCTGATAGAAGAGCCGAAATACAAAGACAGCTATGAAAAGATAAGCGGTCTCTTCCAACCGTCTGAAGGAGCAACCGACACAGGACTAATAGTGCACGAAGATTTGTGTTTTGGATGTGGAAACTGCGTGGTTGCCTGTCCAGTCAATGTTGCAAATGATCCCTATGGGGTAGGCTCGGGAAATGCTCCCAAGAACACGAGTAAATTGATCCTGGTCATTGAAGAAGGCATCGTTAAAGCCCAGAAGGTAGATGAATGCCGCCGTTTCGGCAAGAACAAGATTCTCTGCAATGGCTGTATAGTAACTTGCCCTGTAGAGGCAATAGAGTTCGTGTGAGGTAAGTGGATATGGAGAAAAATTATCATGTATGCACTGGCTGTAGTCTCCTTTGTGACGATATTGAGGTCGAGTCTGGAAAGGATACCATAAATAAAGTTTATACTGCCTGCAGAGTGGGAGTAGCCCACATGAAAGAAAGCAAAAAAAAGGCAACTTTCCTCGTGGACAACAAGCCAGTAGATGGGGAGAAAGCATTAAATGAGATTGTGAAGATACTGAAGAATGCAAAAAGCCCTATGATATTTGGGCTTGGCACTTCCACCAATGAAGCCCAGAAACAAGCAATCGAGCTTGGAAAAAAAATCAATGCAACAATTGACGACAACTCCTCATTTTGTTTTGGTAGTGTTGTTGAGGCTCTTGTTACTAATAAGATAAAAACTTGCACCCTTGAAGATGTAAGGAATAAGGGAGATGTTATCATTTTTTGGGGGTCAAACCCTGCTGACTCCCATCCCCGCCATCTTTCCAAGCACTCCTACTTTCCTAGGGGAAGCGAAAAGCAAAGGGGCTGGGAAGAGGAGAGAACGGCAATTGCAATAGATATCAGAAAGTCCCATACTGCGAAGATCTGCGGGAACTATTTTATTCAGATTCCGCAAGGTGGAGATGTAGAGCTTATAGATGCCCTGATTTCAGGTCTTTCCGGAAAACTTCCGAAGACATCCTACAATTACCCCCCAAAGAAAATCCTAGAAATGGCAAATATCCTTAAAGGGGCAAGGTTTGGGATTATTTTTGTAGGACTTGGTCTTATATACTCTCTTGAAAACCTTGAACCTCTTTTTAGACTTATGAAAGTTCTGAACGAAAAATCAAATTTCCATCTGGTGCCTATGGTAGGGAATTGTAATGTGCGGGGTTTTAACGAAAATCTCTTTGCAGAAACAGGGTATGTTAATAGCGTAAAGTTCGAAAATGGAATTGTAAAGCACGGGCCTGAATATTCAATCGTTGAATCCCTTAAAGCAAAAACTGTAGATGCGGCTCTAATTATCGGTTCTGACCCATTTTCAAGCCTTCCAAGGTCTATTGCAAAATATCTTCTTGAAATTCCTATCATCTCGATGGGTGCCTGTGAGACTTTGACCACAAGGAAAGCAAAGGTCCATATCAACACAGCAATTAGTGGTGTGGAATTTGGAGGCAGTGCAATTCGTATGGATGGGACCCTGGTAGGCTTTAAACCCATTGTTGAGACAAAAAACCCTTCGGAAGAATCTATTTTTAAGAAAATAATGGAGGCTCTCTGATGGATTTTGGATCTTTTCTTGCAGCTCCTGAAATAAAGGTCAAAGTTGTAACTTACAGGGATATTTTTCAGGATAAAGCGATGATTGAAAATTTTTTCGGGGACGAGTATAAAAATATTTCAGCAATAATAAAATTAGATTCTGCAGATCTCAAACAATTAAATGTAAAAAAAGGTGATACTGTCATCCTGAAAAACTCTTTTGGGAGGGTTGTAGTTAGGGCTGAAGAATCAGGGTACGAACCCCCTCATAGAGGTGTTGCATATATGCCTAACGGCCCCCTGTCTAATATGCTTGTCTCAGACGAAACTTGTGGCAAAGAAATTCCGAGGTTTAAAGATATATCTGTAACTGTTACCAGTGCAAAAGGAGAAAAAGTAACCGAAATGGGATCTTTATTCTAAACCCCAAATTGCGATTCGGCACCCGAATTTCGCTTCGG
>PMJC01000443.1 GCA_003157235.1 Methanosarcina sp. | reverse complement strand
TCATTGAGTATAAAGCAAAGAGTTCTGGACTAATAGCAGAATATGTGAATCTGGATTATACATCCAAGGTTTGTTGCCGGTGTAACCATATCGCTAAAAAAATAGAAATGGAATGAAGTCCCTGTTTGATACTTGCGGTTTTAAACTTAATGTCGATTTGAATGGCGCTAGAAACTTCGAACATAGAACCTGAGACTATAGGTATATCTTAAAGTATCAGTGTGTCTGTCAACTACTCACACGGAGAAATACGATCTGATTTATCGGGGATATCCATGCCTGTTACTTCAGTGGTAGGTAGTTGACAGCAGTTACAACAATATAGTTAGATTCTGTTGCATTATTTACTTCCAACAGCATTCTTTACTTTTTCGTTAAATGTATGTTTTACTATTCTGCTAAAGCACATGCACAGGATTCTTGATTGTTAAATTGTATCATCACCAAAACTTTATGTCATAAATATATTTTCCTCTACATCAAATGGATCATAAACAGGAGCATAAATTCTAATTATGTTATTACTGAAGCTTTCAGCAGGGAATATAGGTGTTGATAAATGCGATTCTGATTTGGAGGCAGACCATGTATTCCCATCAGAGCCTATATTGATCCGGTTTCCATTGGGTTGCGGTTCATTAGAATAATCTGATGAAGGATATCCAGCATCTATGCACGGAGAACTTATGATGTCATTTACCCAGCCACTTCCATCCCAGCGACCTGCTTTTGATTTCAGATGATAATCGTGTTTATCCTCATCGGAGTATTGAGGGTTTGCTTCTATATCCGAAGATGATGGATTAACACCTATATAGTTGCCTCCTGTATTGTTGTAGAAACAGTTGTTCTGTAAGACAAAAGAGTGTGTGTCTGTAAGTAGATTGCATATCCCATAGCCATCTCTTCCGGCTTCTGATTTCTGAGTATTCGTTATTATGTCGTTTCTTATTGTAATTACAAACCCTGAGCCATCCGGGGTCTGAAAATAGTCATTATTCTGCACAATACCCACTCCATATGCTCCATCGATTACGTTGTTTTCAATGAGGGCATTGAATCCATCGGACACGATCCCACCTTTTATTTTGCCACTGGGCGTAGTTCCGGTATCATATATCCGGTTATGATGAATATGGACATTTGCGGATGATGTGGGATATAAAGCTGATCCGAACATCCAGATTCCTGCATGCGCAGTTTCGTATATTACGTTCTTATATACCTCGATATCATCCATAGATGAAAAGCTAAACTTCTGGATTTCGATTCCCACCCCTCCGTAACCCTTTGATGTGATAATATTGTCGTGGAAATTCACGTGATTTGTATTAAATATTCTTAGTCCACTGTTTGTCCTGCATGTTATCTTATTATTATAAGCCTCCACATTTGAGCAGTGACTGGAATATAAAGCATCATGGCCTAATAAATAGGCTTCATTGTTATAGAATTTTATGACAGAGCAATTGTCAGTCTTTAAGCCATCTCCGTGGTTATTGGTCAAATACATATCATGTACATTGATATTTTGACAGTTGCTCAAATGGATGATATCGTAGTAGCCTTTTCCACTATCAACATTAGTATTGATTTCTCTGCTCCCATCAATTGCAAAGCCCCAAATATTAATATCATGGCTATTAGAGTTTTTTTCCTTAATCATCGGCTGCCTGTTTACCCAGTTTGCATTACCTACAAGTTTAATTGTTGCATTGGAATCTCCTGCCAGAGTTGTACAGCTGCTGATAAGGATAGTATCATTGATTAAGTATGTGAAGGGGCCCTTGATATAGACAGTTGTATATTCTGGATTGTCTGCAACAAACTGAAGCGCTTGGTTGATCGGTATTTGATTACTTATTGCATTACAATTAAAATCACCACTGCCATCTCCTGCAACATAGACTATTGGTGCATGTGTCGTGCACAAAGCGGAATGAATAGGCGCAAGTATAAGGAAGCCTAGAAGGAACAATATTTTTAACTTTCTATTCAACAGGTCTATCCCCCCATAGATTATCTGCAAATTGAAATTATATGCTACTATTTCCTCAGCTCAACTGCTCAAGTTCAAAAAAAGTATAAGATTAAACTGGATATTAGAGAACAAATAGGGATTTTTGAAAAATCCAAAATTTTTCTGGTGGTCTAATCTCTCTTATCGAGTCTAATGACATATAGTACCTTTCTCAAATCCAGACGGAAGTCTCCTTGGTCAAGATATAAGCAACTATCTCAGAGTTAAGCTTGCTTTTCCTTGTAAACCTCTTCATCAATATATCCAGTGGATTTATTTTCAAGTTTTATTTCCCTCATTTTTTCAATCACTGAGAGTAGAATGCTTAATATTCTTTAATGTCCTTCTTGTGACCACAGGTATCTCCTTTGATAATCTTTATTTTCTGAATCTCAAGGAACATTTCATTGGATACTGATTTAGGTAACTGAATTACTTCCATTTTTGGCTAGGTTCCTACCTAGTCAAAAATGTCCTTTTCCCAAGGTCTGAAAGTCAGTTGATCAGTTGAACAAACTTTAATTTGAGTTAAGTCTAAATATTTTTTATCTTAGACTAACTACCCTATTTTCATGTTTCCCCTCACTGTAAAGTTTTTTTATGCTTTAACTCTGATATAATTAAGCTATACTCATCATAAATATTTATCTCAATGAGCTAACATTATTTTGATAGTATCTTGGATTTTCTGTTGATCAGAAATTAAGCAGATATTCACAGATATAGAATTTATTTGTCTATTTGGCCATCATTATTCATTGAAAATTAGATTAATTTTCAAGCTACTATCAGATTGAAAAAAAATAGATGGAATTTTGATACCGTGGACATCTACAATGTTTTCATCAAATATTAAGGATTGTCTATCTTCCAGTTTTTTGTAGCTGCTCTGGCATCTCCTTCAAAGGAAAATATTATCTTTTTTAGTTATTTGAGATCTTTCTGATTTTCCATAATCAATCACTTGAATTTTTTCCAATCGAATATCCCAAAGTTTGTTGTGGGGATGGAAACCTCCGCGCGAACCGTTATCAAATGAATGATTTCTATTTAAGCTATCTTTACACTATAAAAATGGGACTAAGTCATGCAAATTATTGTGTCTATAAAATAAGAGACTAATTTTTTTTTGTATTAATTATCACAATTTTTTTTTAGACAATGATGTCATTAACTATTTCAGATATATATGATTTGAAACTGGTAAAAGGTGTTTTTTGAGATTTATATAATAGGTACTGATGGTGATCAAGCACATTTTTCCATATGATGAATCGAAACATTCTTTTTAAAGAATGATACAAATTCTAAAAAGTATCCTCAAAAAAGTCTTTAAAGAATACCCGGGTATTAAAAAATATTTAGTGAGTGATGAACTTT
Organism: Methanosarcina sp.; assembly: GCA_003157235.1. GTDB lineage: Archaea > Halobacteriota > Methanosarcinia > Methanosarcinales > Methanosarcinaceae > Methanosarcina. Next base: position 180 of record PMJC01000443.1, on the reverse strand, counting down.
GAAAAGACTGAGGTTATATTGTAACTTTGAATGATGGTATAACTTCTGGTAGGACTATAAACATATTTTCAATAGTTCTAAGTAAATACTGATTTCAAACTGCTGTTAACATCTATTCGCAAAGTGTTCGTTGAAGCAAAAAGAAGAATTTTGACATAAAAGTGATTTAACCTAGAGCCT
>PMJC01000439.1 GCA_003157235.1 Methanosarcina sp. | reverse complement strand
TGCTCTGCACTGGCTGCGACCTGACACCCCATAGGGATATTTGACCTAAAGTAATCAACTCCAGTTTAACTACTGCAGTCAGCTCTTTTTCGATCTCGACTATTGCAATACTAATTCCTCACACAAATGCTGAGGAAGCCACAGCTTAGAATTAGTTGATTCTTTCCAATTTTTTTAATTTTTAAACCTATTACGGAAATATTATACTAATTTCTATCCTTAAAAGGACAAATTCTCTCGATTTTAGGAAAGATTTATAAAATCCAGATGTTAATTATTGTGTACATGACACAAAAATTCACACCACAAGAATTCACTCTAACCATTCAATCTGGAAAAAACAGATTTGGAGAGAAGGAAGGATTTGAGTGTATCGAGATTAGACCAGGCGATACTTTATCAATAGTAGGCCCGACAGGCTCAGGGAAATCAGCCTTAATAAATGATATTGAAACTCTGGCACAGGGAGACACTGTAACAGGCAGATGTATTCTCATCAATGGAGAAGTCCCTCCCGAATCCTTTGTACGGGAGCCAGCTTTCAAACCTATTGCCCTGATAACCCAGAACACACGCTGTCTGGCAGATCTCTCGGTCGAAGAATTCCTGGTAATGCATATAAGAGCACGGCGGCCCGGAAGGGAAGATTTGCTTGCTGAGACAATAAATCTTGCAAATACATTTACAGGGGAAGAAATCAGCCTTAAAAGTCGAATGAGCGGTTTATCCGGAGGCCAGACCAGGGCTCTTATGATCGCAGACGCACTTGTAATTGGCGACACTCCGATACTTCTTCTCGATGAGATCGAAAATGCAGGCATTTTCAAAAACCGTGTTATGCAGTCTATTCAGGGAGGAAACAAAGCTGTCGTCCTTGTAACACACGATCCGTACCTCGCTCTTACAGCAGAAAGGCGCATAGTGATGAGGTATGGAGGAGTTTCATCTGTAATCGAGCCGACAGGACAGGAACAGGGTCTTGTTGAAGATCTCGCATTAATTGATGAGAAACTCAATAAAATAAGAGAGAAGATCAGACTGGGAACTGCTTTTTCATCCGGTTCTTCGGAGGCTTTGATGACGGCAGTTGGACAGGGTGTGACCTATAAATGAAACTTCTCATAATTGCAGGTCATCCAAGTGGAGAAAAAACTGCTGTAATTCGCCAGATTATAAAAATCTTCATGAAAATACACTTCCTTCCTTTCTGAAAATTGATGTTGTACATGAAACTGAAGATGAAGAACTTGCAAAATAATTTTATCGACCTGTTAAAAAGGTATATTCCGAAGACTTTTGCTCTAATCACATGGGAATTCAGGTCCTTGATGATGCATTAAACTGAGCCAAAAGCTTATACAAAAATAGTCTGATAATCGAAAGTGTAGTATTCTGTCAGAGGTGTACTCCTTATACAACGTAATCTCTTGGAATTGCAGTTATCAGCACGATATCAGGAACAAATTTTCCACTCAAAATGGTATCTTTGCTTGCTCTTGCAGATGTCGCAGTTGTTACCAAAACCGACCTTGTGTCACAAGCAGAAAAAGAAGTTTTCAGGGAAAGTATTAAAAAAGTTGTCCCAGATATTGGTATTGTAGAGATAAATGGAATTCAGGGAACCGGGGTAAGATACCTGATGAGAAGAGGATTGCCACCCAGCTGGATATGGGATCAGAACCTGTCGTCCTCATAGGCTCTCCGCCGCTTGGCGTATGCACTATATGTATAGGTAAAAAAGAGATCGGATGGAAAAATCACTTTGGAATCATCAGGTCACTGGATATGCCAGATCCGATGTACAGAGGTGACTGGTGGTTAATAAATGGAATCCACCAGGGAAAAATTGTGGGGCTTGTGGCTCACAGACATGTTTTGATTTTATTGAACGTCTTGGAGAAGGATCAGCAGATCTAGACCTATGTCCATTCTACAGCAGTGAGAATATCATGGGCCAGGATAATATTGTGACCCTGGGAAATTCTGAGATTCAGGCAAGAACTGCTACTTATTCTGGTATAGATGTTACTGGAAAAAAATATGACTTCGTCCTTCTTCCGTTCCCGGGTGAGCCTTCAGCACGTAAATTTATAGTACCTTTTAGGGCAGATCTTGTCGAGTTGTGGGGGATTAAAAAAGGAGACCTAGTAATTGGTCGTCCTGCAGGACCAGGCTGTCCTATTTATCATGCTTTAAGGGTTTTGAGCGCAAACCCTGTAACAGGTGTACTTGAGTGTCATACTGTAGGCCCTATGGCTGCACGAAAAGAAGATTCTCATGATGTCCAAGCATATCACGTCCATGCTTTCGAAGGAGTTGTCAGTATTATCAAAAATCCTCCCGTTCTTGGAACCCGCCAGTATTTCTTGCCTGGTAGCTGTATGATGGATCTTGCACATACTGCTCTTGTGAACATGATTTTCCATAAGCCCTTTGGAACTCACGTCCGGCTTGAGGATATAAGGATATTATGAAGAATATTGAAGAGGTCGGGATACATGAAGACTATTGAAGAGATAAATGAGAAAATCGCACGTGAAGAAGCAATAATTTTAACAGCTGCCGAGCTCAAATCCATTGTACGTGACGGTCAAACGATAACTGCTGACGATGTGGATGTGGTTACTACAGGAACATTTGGCGTGATGTCTGGTACGATGGCAGTCATGGTGGTACCTGTTGCGGAAAAATGTAGTTTTGAGAAAGCGGATTCCATTTGGCTAAATGGTGTCCCTGCTCAGCCTGGACCCTGTCCAAACGAACGTCTTGGAGTTGTGGACCTTGTCATTCACGGAACATCGAGTGCTGATGACCGATATGGCGGAGGACATCTTTTCAGGGATCTTGTAAAAGGAAAAGAGATCGATATTCTTGTCGAAGCACATGGCAGAACTTATGAAAATAAGGTCACGCTTGAAGATATCGATTTTGCTAGGATCATTACCACAAGACTTGCATTTAAGAATTACCATGCACTGATAAATCCCACCGCAACTACGATAAGCACTATATTCTCTGTGACAGGTCTAACAGGTCCTTTCACAGAAACTTCCGTCTCTGGATGTGGTGAAATAAACCCTTTACAGAACGATTCATCCCATAGGATAATAGGTATAGGTACAAGAGTCCTCTTAAATGGAGCTACAGGATATATTATGGGAAAAGGAACCAGATCCAGCCCAGATAAACCGAATGTCTCGGCTTTTGCAGATATGAAGGGCATGGATCCTGACATGATGGGCGGAATGAAAACTTCCCATGGTCCTGAATGTCTAACCTCACTTGCAGTTCCAATACCTGTTTTGGATGAAGAGATTCTATTGGGATTAAAAACTCTTGACCGTGATGTTCCATTGCCTGTCTCAGACATAAACGGGCGTACTGCCCACACAAAAGTAAACTATGGGCATATCTGGGAAGGCACCGATAAAGTTATCCGGATCGACAAAGACAGGTGTCTGAACCATCCGGATTGTCCTGCAATGCGCACGTGTCCTACAGAAGCGATTTCAAACCGTTTCATTATTAACAGAGATCTCTGTATCAACTGTGGTACCTGTACCATACAATGTCCTGGAGGGGTATTCCGTGCAAGGCTGGGATCCATAGAATTGGCTGAAGGATCTGTACCGATTTCGCTAAGACAATCAGATAGAGTCAGAGCAGAAAATCTCTGTAAAATGCTTAAGAACCGTATTCAAAATCATGAATTCATACCAACGAAAATGATGGAACCGCTGTAACAGAGTCCAAATTTGTGAAAAATAGATTGATGAAGAAAATCTCATCAAAATAAAGTGACTAAACAGTGCTCACCGAAAATAAAATGATTTTCTCATATTATTTTAACTAGAACTCCTAGTTACACTTTTTCAAGAGCTTGGTCCAGATCTGAGATTATATCTTCGACGTCCTCAATACCAATAGAAAGGCGTATGTAATCTGGCGTAACGCCTGTTGCCTCTTGCTCAGTTGGGGTTAGCTGCTGGTGTGTGGTAGTTGAAGGATGAATGACAAGACTTTTGGAATCTCCTATGTTGGCAACATGTGAAAACAGCTTTAGATTGTTTATAAAGGTTTTACCTGCTTCTATACCGCCCTTCACCCCAAAACCTATCAATGCACCATACCCACCTATTAGGTATCTGGATGCACGCTCATGACTTGGATGATCCGGTAAACCTGGATAATTAACCCATGAGACTTTTGGATGACTTGAAAGATATTTTGCTACCTTGAAGGCGTTTTCTGAGTGTCGCTGTATCCTCAGATGCAGTGTTTCAAGTCCCTGAAGCAATAGAAAAGCATTAAAAGGTGAAAGAGCAGCACCTGTATCCCTAAGAAGTTGCAGCCTTACTTTAAAGATAAATGCTACATTACCAAGACCCGGAAATTCTGAAAACGTATCCCAGTATTTCAAACCGTGATAACTGGGATCAGGATCTGTCAATTCTGGGAACTTGCCATTGTTCCAGGAGAATTTTCCGGAATCGACTATAGAACCACCGATTGAATTCCCATGCCCACCGATAAATTTGGTTGCTGAATGCACAACGATATCTGCTCCATGGTCAATAGGCCGAACAAGCCCTACTGCACTCGTGTTGTCTACAACAAGTGGGATTCCAGTTTTATGGGCAATATTTGCAAGCGCCTTAAAATCCGGAATATCCAATTTTGGATTACCTATTGATTCAATATAAATCGCCCGCGTTTTTTCAGTAATAGCCTGTTGATATGCTTCCAGATTAGTTGAATCCACAAATA
>PMJC01000071.1 GCA_003157235.1 Methanosarcina sp. | reverse complement strand
AAGTCTTGGGATGAATGCAATGCTTATCAGTGATGCCTGGAAATATGGATAATCCCCACAAGAATGATTAATGTTTCAATAGATCATATATCCGCAAATCTTTTAATGTAAAGGATTCTGATGTACCTTTGATTTTTTCCTTCGTAAAAATCCTGTTTAAATCCTCCCAGATAATTTTTGTTGCCAATGGACGTTTAATTTCCCCCACCCTGGTCAGTTTAGATTTATTCACACTGTGATATAAATTTTATTCAATATTTAATGAATCCACTTGAAACTACTGGTAGATATTTATCATTTTTACATCCGATTTCTTTTTTTAACCTGTAATTTTCCCCTCGATGTTAATTGTTATTAATGATAGAATATTTGAGAGATTATCGGTTGACGGCCGTATAAAAATAATTAATGGAATANNACCGAGAGGTTATCGGTTGATATACGTATAAAAATAATTAATGGAATAATCTAAATTATATGAAAAAAGGAAGTGGAGTGCACATTGATTTATCCAAAGAACAAATTCAATAATTATATTTTTAGCAAATCAAACCTTGGAAGGGAAGTTCCATTCTGTAGTCATAAAAAGAAGTGAAAAAATTGTCTTCTCAAAACCCTCCAAAAAAAGAAAAATGAGATGTATGGGCTTAGGGACTTATTTTCAAAAGAGAGCGAAATGAACCCAGAAGCCACTTAGTCTTTAGATGAGAGATAGTTCACCTAAGGACAAGGTACTAATCAGTTAGGTCATAACTATATAGAATATGTGCAAAAAATATATAAAGTATTGAATCTCTTTATAATATAAAGGTGCTCAAGCACCTTTAAACAGACCTTCTATCGGCTGCAGGTATCTCTTCACTTGCAGCTCACAAGATTAACTTTAGGGCATTACTGTCACTGATAATCACAAGATCTAAAGGATTTAACATAGACAGTAGTATCTAATTAAATATGTATTTGAGGTTCAGGTAGGAAAAGTCCTGTATTCAGAAACATGATTATATGGCTTCTTTTAATTCCCACTTGACACAAAACAAAAATTTTGGGGTAAAGGAAAGAGGTTATGGCATGAATGAGATTGAAGAAGCTAACTTTAACGAAGGTAACTTTGAAAGAGCTAATCTTAAAAGAGCCAACTTTAAAGAGGATAAACTTGAAAGATCTAATCTTATAGGAGCTGATTTTATAAAAGCTAACCTTAAAGAAGCCTACTTTGAAGGAGCTAACCTTAGGGAAGCTAATCTTGAAGGAGCTAATCTTGAAGGAGCTAATCTTAAAAAATTCAATTTTCAGGAAGCTAATCTTGAAGGAGCTAACCTTGAAAGAGTTGATCTTAGCGAAACTAACCTTGAAGAAGCTGATCTTGATCGAGCCATACTTGCAGGAGCGAACTTGGTAGAGGCTAAACTTGAAAAGGCTAANNGGGCTAACCTTATAAAAGCTAACCTTCAAGTAGCTGATCTTGGAGAAGCTAACCTCCAAGGAGCTAATCTTAGAGAAGTTAACCTTCAAGGAGCCGACCTTAATTGGGCTATACTCAGAGGAGCTAACCTTGCAGGGGCTAACCTTGCAGGGGCTAACTTTACAGGAGCTAACCTTGAATGGGCTAACCTTCTAAAGGCTAACTTGCAAGGGGCTAACCTTAGATGGGCTAACCTTGAAGGAGCTAACCTTGAAGGAGCTAATTTTGAAGGAGCTAACCTCAGTGATGCTCATTATTTATCATTTGGTCAGCTTTCTAAAGTGAAAACACTTCGTAATACAAAATTAAATGAAGATATCCTCAAATCACTAAAAAAGAAACATCCCACCCTTTTTGAATAACCAATGTTACAGATCTTCAAGGATCTTAATAGGTTATAAAAACCCAAAACTAATATTTGAAAAAGTATTATCAGAACGAAAGCACATTATGGAGGATTTTACTTACCTCTGCTTTTTTTTCTTCGCAATAATCCTGTTTTAAATCTTTCGTGTAATTTCTCTATTTAGTTCTAGTGTTTCTAATTATTAGGGTTTGCAGCATGAATGCTTAAAATGCATTATCTTGGCATGGAACTCTAAAAAGTAGCTTTTTTCTAGATATAATTGCTATAGATTTGAATTTTACAGAAAATTATGCACACTGCCTTTTAGTGTGTTTTATGATTAAATTTTATAGGTTAATCAAGCCTTAATTTTAAATATGGAACATAAAATATATTTTAGGACTAATTTTGAGAGTAATAGCTGAAATTCAGAAGCCACCAATAAATCAAGCAATAAAAAGCAAAAGATGCAGCACATTTCTCAAAGATTATACGGCGGCATCTTCAGAAACTTACACAAGAGTGTAGAGAATGAAATCCCAGTTATGATCGGACTTATGAATGTGGCAATCTACTGGATAAAGAAATATTTTACGACTGGTTACAAGGTTGTGAAAGGTTACAATGCTGCCTAAAGAAAAGTAAAAATAAGTACTTATGGTATTATGAAATCTATCAAAAAGAATCCTGAAAAATGCACTGGCATCATTTCCCGAATGTCTGAGAGATCCAGTCTTTTATCTCATCTCTGACCCGTCGGAAGACCTTGAGTTTCTCTTCCTCCGATCCTACTGCAGCGGCAGGGTCCTCAAAACTTTCGTGAATTACTTCTCTTGCTTTGGGAAACTGATTCGGGAGCTCCAAATTTGTGCTGCAGATGGGACAGGCCACTTTAGCCCGATCGCAGAACGTGAACGCCAGGTCAAATATGGTATCCTGAAATTCTTGGGGAGTTTTGGAATGCTGACTAGAGATATCGATCCCTATTTCCTTCATGACTACAATAGCGTGAGGATTAACAGTTGTGGTCTCAACTCCGGCACTGTAAGCCTCGTATCGATCTCCATAAATAGCTCTTAAAAGACCTTCAGCCATCTGGGACCTGGCTGAGTTATGTGTGCACAGAAAAAGAATCTTCTTCTTCCCCTGTGATTCCATACTTGAAATCATATTGCTACAATTGTGCATAAAGTAGATCAACATTGCGATCGTTCCTGTATCTGAATTTTGAGAGGGCCAGCAAGCCAGGAGATTTTCTTTCTTTTTGGTTTTTCATCTTCCAGTTGCATACTCACTTCTTTTCTTTGATTCCTTGTTTTATACTTTGCAAGCAGCAGAATTTCCCCGTTCTTCCAGCAAAAGTTTTTCAGTCATCAAGTTCCAAACGTTTCATGAAGTGATGATACTGTTCCAGTGGCAGCTGGGAATAGAAGGCTTGGGTTACAACTTCGCTCAGGGAAGGGTGAATATCCATACTGCGCATTATTGGTTCCACACTTCTTGATTCCGTATACATGAGAGGAATTATCTGGTGGATCAGGACTGAGGCATGAGGTCCTATAATATGGGCACCGAGAATTTGTTTCCCCTCTACATGCAGAATTACTTTTACAAAGTAATCTTTGATTTTCAAAGCTGTCCCCTTTGCAGTATCTTCAAAGAATTTGAGGCCTATGCTCACCCTATCCTCCCCATACTTTTCCACAGCTTCCTTCTCTCCCATACCTACTCCGGCAATTTCAGGATAAGAAAATACTGCATGCGGTACAGCGTGGTAGTCTGTCTTCACTTTTTCTTTCAGGATGGCATT
>PMJC01000462.1 GCA_003157235.1 Methanosarcina sp. | reverse complement strand
TCATAATAGGCAAAGGTAGGAACAGGAATTAGGACCTCATCTCCTTTTTCGATCATGAGCCTACAAAGTCCATCAAGTAGCCCATCCATTCCAGGCCCTGATGCTACGATGTTCGAAACTGGAAAACCTGTATATTCCGATAGAGCTTCTCTAAATTCCAGAGCATCTGCCGATGGGTAAATATTCGCATAAGGGGCTGCATCTATCAGAGCTTGAACAGCTTTCGAAGAAGGGCCGAGTGGATTTTCATTCGAGCCTAGCTTGATAATCGAAGCCTTATCAAGCCTGTAGGCAGAAGCGATCTCTTCGATGGATTTTCCGGGAACATACTCTGCAATGTCAAATATTTCTTTTTTTATTAATTCAGGCCTGCTCAAGTACATCAACTACCGTATCAATCTGCTCTTTCGTAATTACTAGCGGAGGAACCAGACGGAGCACTGAATCTGATACACAATTTAAGAGTACGCCGTTCTCCCTTGCAAAATCTACAAACTTGCTGCAGGGATACTTTATCTCGATTCCTATCATGAGTCCCTTCCCACGTACCTCCACAACATCTTCCCTTTCCATGCCCCTCAGTTTTCCCATAAAATAGGTTCCGTTTTCCTTCGAGCACTTAACGAGTTCATCTTCCTTAATTGCTTCAATAGAAGCAAGGGCTGCTGCACAGGCGAGAGGGCACCCTCCGAAGGTAGAAGCATGCTGTCCGAGGCCGAAACCAATGTCTCCCCTGGTAGTGATGGCACCCATTGGAAAGCCTCCTCCGATTGCTTTTGCCAGACTCATGATGTCAGGCTCAACTCCGAATTGCTCTTTACAAAACCAAGTGCCTGTCCTTCCAAAACCTGTCTGCACTTCGTCAAATATAAGAAGAGTTCCAGTTTCATCACATATTTCCCTCACATCCTTGAGGTATTCTGGTTTCGGTATATTTACTCCTCCTTCCCCCTGGATAGGCTCAAGGATAACTGCTGCAGTATTTTCCGAAATCGCCTGCCTGATGGCATTGGTATCTGAATATGGAACAAAGATAGTCTCAGAACTGACAGGAGGCATGAAGGGATCCCTGTAAATATCCTTGTGAGTTACGCTGAGTGACCCAATTGTTCTGCCGTGAAAAGAATGCTCAGCCGCTACAAAAGCGCTTTTCCCAGAAACTAGGCGGGCCAATTTCATTGCGCCTTCCATAGCTTCAGCTCCTGAATTACAGAAAAAAACACGCTCCATACCTGTAACCGAAACCAGAGCTTCAGCAAGTTCAGCCTGGATTTCGGTATAATAAAGGTTGGAGACATGAATCAGTTTTTCAGCCTGAGCCTGTATTGCCCTGACAACCCTTGGATGGCAATGTCCAACATTGTTTACTGCAATTCCTGCAACACAGTCAATATACTCCCGCTCATTAATGTCTTGGACAAGTGCCCCCCTCCCTTTTGATAGTACAAGGGGCTGACGTCCATAAGTTTGCATCACGTATTTAGAATCTTTTTCCATAACTAAATTACACATTGCCTGTAGATCCTTAGAGCCCGTAACATCCTCTGTCAAGTGAATTCCTTTCCTGGTATTTGTAAAGATAAAAGATCTAAATTATGGCCTATGCTTATAAATGATAGATAAATAGCTCATAAAAATCAGAGGTTTGTCGAAATACTCCTGAATTTAGAAGGAATTCCTATAAACCTCAGATTTTAATAAATTACTTATATAAGCATTGTAAACAATCCGCCAAAGTGGGTGTTTATCGAAATCCCCCATAAATTAAAGTCCAATTCTCAAAATTTAAGTTTTTATCATTTTCTGAGTTTTTAACTGATTGAAGTCAATGCTAGTGGAATTAATGGTAAATTTTGGAGAGCCCAGAATAATCAAAAAGTCTCTATAATTTAGATATTGAAGTTTAATTGATGAACTCAAAGATATATATCAAGAGCTTATATTATAATCCATAGCTTAAACTATGGACTTGAATGAAATACTAGGTTTAAAGCATTATTGAGTGGTTCTGAAACACTGTAGCTGATGTCTCGCAGATTGCTAGTTTAAATTTTATCTTCACTGAAGCTCACATAATTCCCTGCTTCCCTAAAAATGTTACTGTTCCCTCTGGGAAAAAATATCCTATAAATATCCTATTATACTTTCATTTAATTAGATCGGGAATTTCTGGCATGAGAATAAATACTGATTTGTAGAAAGACCACTGGCAAAATCGAAAATTTCAGGGAGCAAGCCACTTTAGTATCGCAACCATTTAATAATTTTTTATCTAAATAAGCTCTGGACACTCTTTTGGTTATTAGAAGCTATCCAAATATTATGTTCTATAATTAAATTGCCATGATATTAGAGCACTCATAGTAGGAAAAACCCGGCTTATATAGGTCGGATTAAATCCGAATTAAATCAATTTTAAGGTTTTCTGTCTTCATGCTTTCTTCTAAATCTTCTTACTCCTCCAATACGCCGAGTCCTCCCTAACACCTGAATTTTGGCAGACGTTTCTTCCCTGCCAGGCACAAATGTCTTTTTGCCTCTTGCACTTTTTTTAATGATTGAGTTTATCTCGATTAATTCCAGAGTTTTTAAGAACTCACTTTGAGATTGAACTCTGCTCTGCACAATTATATCATTTTTAATCTCTTTTCCTAAAACATTAATTTCTGCAAGAACTTGGGATCTTTCTGCAGCTTCGCGCAAGAAAGATACTCCTGAAGGTGCCTTTATTGTACCATCTACAATTGCATTTCCGTGCAGTAATACAGATTCAGCTTTTATGCCCCCGAAGACCCTACTATTTTGGCCAATATTTACCTGGCCCTTTGAAGAGAGATTCCCATAAACAGTGCTGCTTTCTCCTATGCTGATATTTCCCTCTGAATAAACGCTTCCTTTCAGAGTCAAATTTTTTCCTGCCTCGACTGCATGTGCCCTGATATCTCCTATTAAAAGACAACTACTCCCGATAACAATTTCTCCAGTGATTTCAATTTCTTCGGGAGAAATTTTTGCGCCGGCAGGGATGATCAATATCTTATCACTAAGCTCTTTTCCTTCAATACCCTGAAAGTCTTCTGAATCTTCAAATAAGTCTTCTATGGCTTTCTCTATTTCCTCATCTTTTCCTAGGTGCATCATTTCTCTTATGTAAAGAAATATAAAAATAATGACAGAAACCGGATTTCTTACCATGATCCATCCTTTGACCTCGAATCCCCCTCTGATTTTAACTTCTTTTCCTACGTCTAGATCCCCTTCTACTACCAGTTTTCCGTCAATGTTTACGAATTCTCCCAGATAGGCGTTTTTGCCGACCTCTACCCTGCTCCCAAGTTTAGACCACATGTCAACTCTGACATCGGAACCTGCCAGTATATCCCCATAAACGTTAACGCCTTCTCCTAGTATGACCATATCCCCGAGTATGCCATATCTAATGCTAGAGTGATTGCCAACAATAACATCCCCATCGACCATAATCCTATTTGCTTCGATTCTGGTGTTATCTGGAACCAAGAGGTTTTTTAGAATCTGATCTGGCTCTGGAATGTTTTTCACTCTCCGAGGGAACTATTATATGATTCACTTATATACCTGATTTTCGGATATATGAATAGAAGAATATGATTTCGTGATTGTCTTTTGAAATGTCCTTTATCTACTTTTTGGTCGTGTCAAT